>NZ_JADBVE010000099.1:0-4075 GCF_020245285.1 Microcystis sp. M31BS1 | reverse complement strand
TGAAATGGGGCGAAAGTCTGTGGACTCTGTGTAAGACAGTACATGGTTTTTTAACTGTGGTATGCGACGGTGGTGGAAGCAGAAACTTAAATCGTGAGGTTTAGGAATCGCCGCACTTTTAGGGCGGCGAGGATGTCAAAATAAGAATAAGTAATGTAAATTTTCTTAGAATCAGCCCCCATGCGTGTAATTCTCATGACCGGTAAAGGAGGCGTGGGTAAAACCTCCGTCGCCGCCGCTACAGGACTCCGCTGCGCCGAACTTGGCTATAAAACCCTAGTTCTCAGCACCGATCCCGCTCACTCTCTCGCTGACAGTTTCGATCTCGAATTAGGTCACGATCCTCGTTTGGTACGTCCCCATCTTTGGGGGGCAGAATTAGACGCACTAATGGAACTAGAAGGCAACTGGGGCGCAGTAAAACGTTACATTACTCAGGTATTGCAAGCTAGGGGTTTAGATGGAGTGCAAGCGGAAGAATTAGCGATTTTACCCGGAATGGATGAGATTTTCGGCTTAGTTCGCATGAAACGCCACTACGATGAGGGTACTTATGATGTGTTGATTATCGATTCCGCACCGACGGGGACAGCTTTACGATTGCTGAGTTTGCCAGAAGTGGGCGGTTGGTACATGAGAAGATTTTACAAACCTTTACAGGGAATGTCGGTGGCATTGCGACCACTGGTGGAACCTTTATTTCGACCGATCGCCGGTTTTTCCCTACCGGACAAGGAAGTTATGGATGCTCCCTACGAGTTTTATGAGCAGATCGAGGCTTTAGAAAAGGTTTTGACCGATAATACTCAAACCTCGGTACGTTTGGTGACAAACCCCGAAAAAATGGTGATTAAGGAGTCTTTACGCGCCCATGCCTATCTAAGTCTCTATAATGTTTCCACCGATTTGATTATTGCTAATCGGATTATTCCCGACAAAGTAACCGATCCTTTCTTTGCTCGTTGGAAAGAAAATCAACAGGGTTATAAACAGGAAATTTACGATAATTTTCATCCTTTACCAGTTAAGGAAGTTCCTCTCTACTCCGAAGAAATGTGTGGTTTACCCGCTTTGGAAAGACTGAAAGAAACTCTTTTTGCTGGGGAAGATCCGACTAAGGTTTATTACCAAGAAAACACTATTCGGGTAGTTCAACAGGAAAATAACTACAGTCTGGAATTATATTTACCCGGCATACCCAAGGAACAGATACAACTAAATAAAACTGGAGATGAGTTAAATATTCGCATCGGTAATCACCGTCGTAATTTAGTCTTACCCCAAGCTTTGGCAGCCCTGAAACCTTCTGGAGCAAAAATGGAAGATGATTACCTGAAAATCTCTTTTAGCAACGTGGTGAAAGTGTAATTTTCCCAGAGTAGGTGGGAAGCTTTTCAGTGATCAGTAATCAGTGATCAGTGATCAGTAATCAGTGAACTGAAAAATAAAATCTGATACTAAATCTGGTTATGAAAGACTGATTATTTATTCCCCTTTTTGCATGAGTGCATGAGTAGAAAACGGGTTTCTCCGAGAAACCCGTTTTCTGTGCGTTACTCAACGGATTTAGTATGATAACTGATAGCTGTCTCCCATCAACCCTCTCGACTGGGAAATTAATTTTGCACGACTACTTAGGGTTTGCGGCAAAAAGTAGGGGCGAAGCATTCGGATAGAAAATCTATGATTTCAGCAATAGGTTATTGCCCGAATGCTTCGCCCTTACAGAACTTGAAAATCTTACAGATGCTTCGCCAAACAGGCCCCAAACCCCTTACCTAGTCCATATTTCACATTTATTCAGCCAACCCTACTGATGATTTTCCCAGAAAAATCAAGAGAGCAGTCTTTTTTCTAACCATGCCAGGACACTTTCAACATCTGCCACTTTTTCTCCTTCAGGTACGGGTGGACGTTGTACCATGACCACAGTTATTCCCAACTCCCTAGCGGCGATAATTTTGGCGTAGGTGGCATCACCGCCGCTGTTTTTACTCACGATCGCCCCAATCTTATATTCTTGTAAAAGAGAGCGCTCTGACTGTAAGGAAAAAGGCCCCCGTTCCAACAATAATTTTCCAATCGGTACGATGGCATCTGCTTCTGGAGGGTCAATCATCCGCATCAAAAACCAGATATTTTTTAGATGTGCATAACTTGCCAGTTCTTGCCGACCAATAGTGAGAAATATCCGCGGTGCTAACCCCGATAAAATACTCGCTGCCGCTTGATTGTTTTCTACTTCCATCCAATTATCTCCAGATACTTTTTCCCAAGCTGGACGACTTAACATTAATCGAGGAATACCACAATCCGAGGCAGCTTGAGCGGCATTAAAAGAAATTTGTGCGGCAAAGGGATGGGTGGCATCAATTAAACAATCAATGCCTTCTTGGCGTAGATAATTGGCTAACCCGGTGGCACCACCAAACCCTCCCCGGCGAGAAGGAGTTGTGAGGGTAATCGGTTCTCTCGTGCGACCGGCAAAGGAAGCGATGGCATCTATCCCCGGAATTGCCGCAATTTTAGCCGCTAATGCCGCCGCTTCCCCCGTTCCCCCTAAAATCAGCACTCTTTTATTTTTAGTCATCCAGCAATTGCCAAAAGGTTAACTAATTTTCCATCTTCCTATCTTGCCTTGCAAAGGAAAGAGATTGTTGGGGTTAGGTCACTCTACTTTTTCCCAAAAACGAGGAATCTGTGCTAAGTTACCAGAACGTTTATTTTCCCAGCAGATGCTCAGAACATAGACCATCAATCAAGACCAATTTAACTCTTTTTGTCGTTAGGACTTCCAAAAGTGACCAAAAACCAGCAAATTCTAGCAAAAATCGGGGGGGGTAGCCTTGCTCTCCTTCTTTCCTTGGGTTTAGGGCAACAAGCTTATGCTGTCACCCTCGTTGAGAACTTAAGTGAATCAAATGATGGCATAGGAAGTATAAACTTTAACTTTTGGAATGGATCAAGCTTTACCACTGGTAGTAGCAGTTACAATCTTCAGTCTGCTACTCTTTTGTTCCAACAATTAACCGCCAGTCCCAACTTGTTTGTTCGTCTCTATAGCAACAGCAGTGGAACCCCCGGCACTTTGATAACCAGTTTTACTAACCCGGCTTCCATTACCACCTCTCTCGCCAATAACACCTTTACCCTGGCTACTCCGTACACATTAGCCGCTAATAAGCTAAACGGCTTTTACTTCGGATCACCGATATAGACTCCAAAAGGGTTATAGCTATTGGATCATGCAGGTTAAGCGCCGTTTAGCTTACCACTTACTGGTTAGTCAGTGGTGTTTCAGATAATGTCGGGAATTATCAATGGGGTTATACTACATCTTACGCTCAAACAGGACTCCCTGGCTGGACGATTGGTGATGGTTACGTTGAGAGTAACAATCAAGGGGGAGGTTGGACTTCTTTTCCTACTGATGGGCCTTACCAATTTAGCCTTGAGGGGACCGCTACTAACATCCCCGAACCGGGTTCCGTGGTTGCCTTGTTAGGATTGGGAGGATTAGGGTTAGCTTCTAGCCTGAAGAAACGGAAATAGGAACAGTAGGGTGGGGGCGACTCGATTCTCTTGTCTCGTGCCAAGGTTCCACCTGGCAATGGCAAAAGTCAGCGTCTCCCTCCCTTACCTGATAGGTTATAGCATTTTTCTTTATTCGTGGCAGACATCCTACTCCCCTCTCCCACCCCCGACCCCCCCGATGTCGGCGGGGCAGGGGGGTGAGGGCAATTAAGGGACTTGCGCTTTGATAATGTACCTTTTGGGCGAACGTAGTTCGCCCCTACATTGTGGACAAAATCCGTTACTGTAGGGGCGCAAGGCTTGGGCTCTCCGATAGATCAGGTTTGCCGATCACCCTAAGTAGGGGGAGAGCCTTCGAGATGTTAGGGACTTGCGCTTTGATAATGTACCTTTTGGGCGAACGCAGTGCGCCCCTACATTGTGGACAAAATCCGTTACTGTAGGGGCGCAAGGCTTGCGCCCTCCGATAGATCAGGTTTGCCGATCACCCTAAGTAGGGGGAGAGCCTTCGAGATGTTAGGGACTTGCGCTTTGATAATGT
>NZ_JADBVE010000098.1:0-3938 GCF_020245285.1 Microcystis sp. M31BS1 | reverse complement strand
AACCATTAGCTTGCTTAGAAATCATCAATTTCAACAGCTAGACTTAGAACATTTAATCGAGGAATTAGAGGATTTGGGCAAAGAAAAGAAAAATGCGGTAGCCAGTCTTTTAGAACAGGTTATCCGCCATTTATTATTACTGCAATACTGGACAAAAGAAACAGAATATAATACAATTAATTGGCAGGAAGAAATCTATAATTTTCGGACTCAATTAAGGCGAAAAATGACGGCTAATCTCCGTAATTATTTAGAAGAAGAATTAAACTATATTTATGAAGATGCGTTAGGTTTCGTCAAAATCAAAACAGCGAATACTATGATTTTTCCCTCTCAATGTCCTTACTCACTAGAACAATTACTAGATCGCGATTGGTTGCCATAAAAATTAATTAAACAACAAAAAGAGATGAAGAAATTATGTTAATCACAAAACCCCGCTTTCAAACCTTTGCCGAATATCTACAATATGAGGATAATTCAGAGGAATCTTATGAATTATTTAACGGAGAATTGGTAGAAATGCCACCAGAATCAGGACTTAACTTTCAAATTGCTAATCGTCTTTTTCTAGTCTTTGCTTTGATGCTAGGAACAGATAGAGTCAGAGGACATGGTTTAGAATTAGAAGTGAGAGGCGAACCGAAAAACCGTTATCCTGACCTAACCATTATTCGAGAAGAACATATTCAATTACTCTCCCAGAGAAATACGATTCTTCTTGCCATGGCACCCCCCTTATTAGTCATTGAAGTGGTTAGTCCGGGGGAAATCCAAAGAGAGAGAGATTACATCGCCAAAAGAAGCCAATATCAAGATTGTGGGATTCCTGAATACTGGATAGTTGATCCTCAAACTCAAACTCTTTTAGTCTTAGAATTAAGAGAAAATGCTTACACACAGGTTGGTAATTTTAGCAATGATGACCTAGTAAAATCTGCCAGATTCAAAGAATTAAACTTAAAGGTTTGTGATGTATTTAATTATTAATTTTATCGGTTAAACCAAGAATTAAAAAAAGATGAACGTCTTAACTATTCCGGGATTAAAAGAACTACAAAAACAAACCAAAGGCGCAGCAGAAATAACCGTCGCCATTCTCGATGGTGTAGTTGATACCGACCATCCCTGCTTTAATGGGGCAGACCTAACCCGTTTACCCACCCTCGTCCAGCATCAAGCCACCGCCGGGCAAATGTCCACCCACGGAACCCATATTGCCAGCCTCATCTTTGCACAACCCAACAGCGACATCCAAGGTATTGCCCCCCAGTGTCGAGGCCTACTCGTCCCCGTCTTCGCCGAGGATAACCGTAAACTCTCCCAACTCGATTTAGCGAGGGCGATTGAACAAGCCGCCGAAAAAGGGGCAAAGGTGATTAATATTAGCGGCGGGGCCCTCACTGATATGGGAGAAGCCGAAGACTGGCTAATTCGTGCCGTCGAGATGTGTAACGAGAGAAATATTCTTCTCGTTGCTGCTGCTGGCAATGATGGCTGTGAATGCCTCCAAGTTCCGGCGGCCCTTCCCGCCGTCCTAGCGGTGGGTGCTGTTGATGCTAGAGGGCATCCCCTCGACTTTAGTAATTGGGGGGAAACCTACCAAAGCCAAGGCATCCTTGCCCCTGGAGAAAACATCTTAGGGGCAAAACCAGGGGGCGGGACTGTGCAACTGAGTGGGACCAGCTTCGCCGCGCCCATTGTCGCCGGAGTAGCCGCCTTATTACTCAGCTTGCAGGTGCAGCGAGGAGAAACTCCCAATCCTCACGCAGTCCGGGAGGCAATACTAAAAAGCGGCCTCCCCTGCCAATATGCAGACAGCGAAAATGAACCAAAATGTTTAGCCGGAGTATTGAACATTTCTGGGGCAATTAAACAACTAACAGGAGAAACCATGTCCGAATCTGTGGAAACCCAAGCAACAGTAGAAGCATCAGGCTGTGGCTGCGGTGGTACGCCCGAAACCCCTGAGGCTGAACGCCAAAAACTCGAACTGAGTGCCGCAACCAGCGCACCGGTAATTCCCGTCGCCCAAATTCCCAATCCTGTCATCACCTCTCAAGGAGTATCCATGCCCGAAACTACCAATAAACCCGTCACCCCTAGCCAAGCTGCTGAACCTGCTGGTGGCATCGTCTATGCCATTGGCACCTTGGGCTATGACTTCGGCTCCGAAGCCCGTCGGGACACATTTAAACAACTGATGCCGACAGCGGTAATTGGTGGTATTGAAGTTCCCTCTAATCCCTACGATGCCCGTCAGATGGTGGATTACCTGGCTGACCACCTCTCGGAGGCTAAATCCTTAATCTGGACCCTGAATCTGGAACTTACGCCAATTTACGCCATTGAACCCCTTGGCTCTTTTTCCCGGGAAGTTTATGCGGCTTTACAGGAACTTCTTTCAGGACAAGTGCAAGCAGAAGACAGCCCCGAATATATCCAGCGTGTTAGCATTCCGGGACGGATTACTGGGCGGACAGTACGCCTGTTCTCAGGACAAGTTGTTCCCGTCATTGAACCGGATAGCCCCCGGGGAATTTATGGTTGGCACATCAATACTTTAGTCAGTGCGGCAATAGAAGCCGTTGGTGCAGAACAAACAGAAGCCCAAGAAAGCCAAATGCGTCGCACTTTGAGTAGTTTCCTCAACCGCATCTACTACGATTTACGCAATTTAGGGCAAACTTCCCAAGACCGCGCCCTCAATTTTGCCGCGACCAACGCTTTCCAAGCAGCGCAAACTTTCTCTGAGGCTGTGGGTGCGGGGATGGAACTCGACAGTATTAACGTTTCTAAGAGTCCTTTCTGTCGGATGGATAGCGATTGCTGGGACGTACAGTTAAAATTCTTCGACCCGGAAAATAGCCGCCGCGCTCGTAAAATCTTCCGGTTTACAATAGATGTGAGTGATTTAATTCCTGTTACTTTGGGCGAAGTGCGTTCCTGGTCTTCTCCTTATTAGTCCTCTCCCCTGCGCTGACTTCTGACTTCAAGTACGGGCGAAGCATTCGGATAGGAAATCTAAGGTTTCAGCGATAGGTTATGCCCGAATGCTTCGCCCCTACCCCCATTATTTACCCCAAAACAACCATGAGACTTCCCAAACAATCTGCTCCCGTCAAACGACCCCATTTCATTCATCCCCATGAATGCGTCGATATTGTTCATGGAGATGGCGAAGACTTGGTATCTATCTTAGTTAAGTTAGTTCATGGAGCTAACTACAATGATCCGGCTCAGTTTCAATACCCTCACTATGGCTATCTGAAAATGTCCTCTTTTGGCGGTTTTCGTTATTAGTATCGACTTCTAAAACCTAGTAAAAAACACTGGAGGAAATCAAACAATGGCTAGTAAACCTAAAGGAGCGCCAGAACCAGCAGCCGCTGCCGCGAATGTTGACCAACCAACCACGGAAAAACCCAAGATTGAGCAACCAGAAACAACTCAACCTAAAGCTAAATACGTTCCCGCCACTGGTTTAGAAGATTACGGACGCTGGAAAACCATGTTCAAAGACCGCAAGGCGAATCCCAATGATCCGCCCTTTCGCCGCGGTCGCATCTGGTGTTAAACTTTGTCCATTTTTCCTGCAAACAAATTGTTTAAAGTTGACAATAGTTAACAGAAAACTCTTGACAAGGATCGTGTAAATCTTTTAGTGTTATCGACAACTACCTTTGGAGTAACTTACGATGAAAACCCCAAAACTGACCCCTCGCATTACCGCCCCGGTTCAACGAGACAATATCAGTACCGTTCCTAAGGATGGTAATGTGATTACCCCTGCTACCTGGGAGCATCTCACCTTTGCAATGAGCATAAATACTTAGTAGAAAAATAGGCTTTTCGAGGGTAATTCTTGTTTTAATTCTCCATGTACGCGGTCTTTAAAAGCCTCTATTTCGTTCCAAGACACGATTAAGAGTGGCTTT
>NZ_JADBVE010000097.1:0-6308 GCF_020245285.1 Microcystis sp. M31BS1 | reverse complement strand
GGGTTAAATCATAAGCTGTTTCTATTGCTTCTGGTGTAAAAATTTGTCCTGCTGCTGCTGTATGTTGTTGATATAATTCTCCCACTTCTGCAAGATTAAAATTTCGCATAGTCAGAGAAGCAACTTTTATATTAAAAGGACTAGATGTATTTAATCTATCACTACCTCCCGATGCTACTTTATAATCTCGCACATCTCGCAAACCAATTAATCCTACTGATGAGGGAAAATTTTCTGGACGATTGGGAAAACCATCTCTTAACTGTCGTAAAACTGATATTAATGTTTGGTCTTGTAAAGAGTCAATTTCATCTATAAATAATACTATGGGACGATTTATCGCTTTTGACCAATCTGATAAAAAAGCCTTGATTCTGCTTCCTGCTTCTTCCTGTTGCCATTCTTTTACAGGTGGTTGCAATTCTTTAGGTAAACGAATATTTATTGTATTATACCATGCCCCTAAAATTGCCAATTCTGCGGCACTAGGATCATGATTAAATGCACTTCCTACTTCCACTGATACCATGACTGCGGCATAATTTCCTCTATCGGTAAGTTGTTTTGCTAGGGATAACATAGCGGTGGTTTTCCCTGTTTGTCGTGGTGCGTGTAGGACAAAGTAACTATGCTGTTGAATTAGCTCCTCTAAATCTGGTAATCGCACTGTGGGAGAGAGCATATAGTGGATATCGTCTTTACAGGGACCGGCAATATTAAACCAGCGAGTCATAAGTAGTCATGCAAAATTAATTACCTGCCCGATCGAGCTAAAACCCTTACGGGGCAATGATCGTCATGTGTAAATAATTTTGCCTAGGTACTTAGAATTTTATTATTTAGTGGACATTTCAATTTTAGATGATTTTGGTGGGGTTTGTGATGGCAGGAAGGAAGAGGTGATGCTCGGTCATACTTTGTTATGCTTGATTATGATCAATTATTGTTATATAAGGGAATAATACGCTGATTTTACGTTTGCTCATAGGTAGTGATTTTATTGTCGTGTAATCAGATATGGGCTGTTCAGCAACAAATTGGCATTTAATATACAAGACTTTGATTCTTGATAGCTTACTGGTATAATACTGGAGCGCACTGGTATTGTTAACTTCCAGTACCATCGTTACCGAAACCCGATCGCACTGTGGTGACAGGAGATCAGTTGATGATCAAAATTGAAAATCTTAAGCTAATTGTCAAAAATTATGGCCGCTGAAATTATTTGTGTAGGAACGGAATTATTATTAGGGGATATAGTTAATACTAACGCCCAATATTTAGCCCTAGAATTGGCAAAATTAGGCATTCCCCATTATTATCAAACGGTGGTGGGAGATAATGTAGAAAGACTGAAAAAAGCGATCGCTATTGCCCGAGAACGTTCTTCAATTTTAATTTTTACCGGGGGACTCGGACCTACTCCCGACGATTTAACCACAGAAACAATCGCCGATTTTTTCCAAACGCCTCTCAGGGAAGATCAGGAGATTTTAGCAGAAATCGAGGCTAAATTTACGAGTTTAGGGCGAGAAATGCCTCCTAGTAACAGTAAACAGGCTTTAATACCCATAGGAGCCGATTTTTTGCCAAATCCGACGGGAACCGCCCCTGGCCTGATCTGGCAACCACAGACTAACGTGACTATTCTCACTTTCCCCGGAGTACCCTCAGAAATGAAGAGAATGTGGGTAGAAACGGCGATTCCTTACCTAGAAAGTCAAGGATGGGGCAAAGAGAGGATTTATAGTCGTTCTCTCAAATTTCGCGGTATTGGTGAGTCAGCTTTAGCGGAAAAAGTTGCCCATTTATTCGCTCTGACTAATCCCACCGTTGCCCCCTATGCTGGTTTAGGCGAAGTGCGTTTGCGAATTGCGACGAAAGCCCCTTCTTTACAGGCTGCTTTGCAGGTAATTGAACCGGTAGCGACGGAAATTAAGGAAATCGCCGGATTAGATTATTTTGGGGCTGATGATGATACTTTACCCGCGGTGGTGGGGGAACTTTTGCGGCGGCAAAAACAAACTTTGAGTGTGGCAGAATCCTGTACTGGAGGGGGATTAGGGGAAATTATCACCCAAATCGCCGGCAGTTCCGATTATTTTTGGGGTGGGGTTATTTCCTACGATAATCGGGTAAAAGTTGCCCTCTTAGACGTAAATGAGCAGGATTTAAATAATGTCGGGGCTGTCAGTGCCATTGTTGCCCAACAGATGGCCCTAGGCGTGCAAAAACGCCTCACTACCGATTGGGGGATCAGTATCACGGGTATTGCCGGACCGGGAGGAGGCAGTGAGACGAAACCTGTGGGCCTAGTTTATATCGGTTTAGCCAGTCCTGAAGGAAAAGTGACTGTATCTGAGCATCGTTTCGGAGAAAATCGAGATCGCTTGACCATTCGCCAGATTAGTGCCTATACCGCCCTTGATCGCCTACGCCGGAATTTATTAATAATGTCTTAAAAAAGAATTGCCAAGAATATATACTCAGACTAAAAAGTTATGTTAAGCTTAATATAAATACAAGATATAGATTCCCCCGCTCGTCAGATTGAACAGCTAAACGATGAAAATCAGTTAAAATTCTCTAGAATAAAGCTGTTGCGGGGATCAATCGACGAAAACTCATAGCTAGTATCTCAAAGGAGCCATTTGGTCAATGGACTATTTAGATGAAGTGATAGAAAAATTGAGAGAATGGGCGCGCAAACTGATCGACAGTGTTTTTGGTCCGGAACCCGAACCCGAACCCGAACTAATCCCGATCCCCGTGCGCGATCACAGTCGATAAAGCCACCAGTAAAACAGAATATTGCGATAATATCAGTGCAAACTTACCATGAGTCTGCACTTGATTTTTAGGTGAAGCTAAGTCTAGCTTAATTTGGTGACTATTTGATTATTTAGTAACAATTCTTGACTGAGTAAATCTTCCACATTAATCCGCAGAAAACACTGATCATCAATCCAGAACTGCACTTTAATGCGATCTTTACCCCGGAAACCTAAAGGAGCGAGTTGAGCGATGGATCTTGCTCCCTCGCGATCATTTAAGGGTTGGACGCTAGTTTCTCCATTACTCAGGGAACGAGTAATTAATTTATCACCATCAAAATAAACCTCCATTGCTCCACTTTCTGTGCCTAATTCGCCGATAATTAACTCAATGCTAGGCTGATTGTCCACAGAAACACCTAGGACTAATTCCACGGGTTTTTCCATGGGATAGGGTTGTCCAGAGTTAATAATTGGATGCCAAGCGTGGGCATTTTTGCGACGATTCCAGTAACGAATGCCGTAGCTATGATAGAGAAAATCTTTGACTTGATAACCTTGGGCTAATTGTAACGCTCCCAAAGCGATCGCTTCAAAGGGTCGATCCTCTTTAATTTTACTACTATCAAAATACTGTCGCACCCAATCTTTTACCGCCGGAATTTGTACAGTTCCCCCAACTAATAACACCGCATCGATGTCGCTAACTTCAATTCCATTGCGTCTTCCCTGTTGCAAAACTCCCGTCATTAAATCATCTAATTGATTAAAAAAGTTTTGTTTTTGGAGAATATCGGTCAATTGTTCTCGATCTAAACTTAACTCGTAACTCTCGAAATTTTCCTCATCAAAATATACCTCCTCGGCGGTTAATTGGGAAGAAAGTTTAATTTTTAATCTTTCTGCTAGACGAGTAGTCAGGGAAGTTTTCGCTAAAGATTGCTTTTGGGCAAAATAATCGACAATCCAATCGTCGATATCTGACCCCCCTAAATTTGTCCCCGCCTTGGCTAAAACCCTCGCTAGTTTAGTTTTTTGGGCGGAATTATTGCCTAAAAGTTTTTCTCCCCACTTGAGAATAAAACCTTGATTTTTTTGAGGATTATCTAAATCTAATTGTACCAAAGAAAGATCGAGGGTGCCACCGCCAAAATCTACCACTAAAATCACTTGCTCACCCGTGGTTCCATAACCTAAAGCGGCGGCCGTGGGTTCATCAATTAGTCGAATTTGTTCGATTTCCCACCCCTGACAAACATTACTTAACCAATTGCGGTAACTTTCAAAACTATCGACGGGGACGGTTAAAACTAGAGATTGGGGGGTTTCCAGGGTGGTGTTTTTTAAGTTGTCGATGATGCTATCAAGAAACCATTGACCAACCCCCTCGAAACTGAGGACAGTTTCCTCTAATTCCGGTAAAAATCCTTGAATTTTTGCGCCGATACCTCGTTTAAAGCGACGAAAAAAACGCGGGTCTCGATCGATATCTAAACCCCGATCGCGCACTGCTTGACCGGCAATTACTTGCAGAGGATTGGCCGATTTAATATAGAGTAAACTGGGAATTAGGGGGGGATTGTCGGCTATTTGTTGGGATAACTCCGATAATTTGACGGTTTCGGCCCTATTTGTCGCCCCATTCCAACGAGTAATGACGGTATTACTGGTTCCGAAATCAATAGCGTAGAACACGATCGATAGTTTTTAGGTAAATTTAGTTAATTATTGGCTATTGTAACCTGTTATTTAGTGAAACCGCCCGATCGAGGTGGAAGTTTCCCAAAAAAATCGGGAATTTGTTCAGCGCAAGCTCAAGAATTCTGAGCAAAAACTTGACAAATAATCTTTAATAGTATATATGAGTTGCACCTGATCAAAGGATTATGTTAGCAGTTACTACCTCACCCGAAACCCTCTCCTTAGAAATTCCTAGCGCGATCGCTCTCTCTATCACCCTTGAACAGTTTGAAGCCCTTGCTGCGGTCAACCGTGACTTAAAATTAGAACGTACAGCCCAAGGAGAATTAATCGTGAATCCCCCGACAGGTGGCGAATCAGGACAGCGAAATTTTCGTATAACAGGACAATTGTTTCGCTGGTGCGAAGAAAATGAAGCTTTAGGGGTCGGGTTTGACTCTTCCACCGGATTTATACTACCAAATGGGGCGATTCGTTCTCCTGATCTATCTTGGGTGAGTCGAGAACGCTGGGAATCTTTAACTCCTAAGCAGAAAAAGGGATTTATTCCCCTCTGCCCCGATTTTGTGGTGGAATTGCGGTCTGAATCCGATAGTCTTGACAAATTACAGAAAAAACTGCTCGAATATAGGGAAAATGGCGCAAGGTTAGGCTGGTTAATCGATCCCCAGAATCGGCAAGTTGAAATTTATCGTCAGGGAAAGGAGGTAGAAATATTAGAAAATCCCACTGATTTGTCGGGGGAAGATGTTTTACCCAATTTTAGCTTAAATTTAAAGCTCTGATGTTTAAAGGGGTCATCCTGCGATATTTTGCCAATCTTTTTGAGATCAGGGAGTCGCTTCTAAATTATCTAAGAATTCCTTTTTCTAGGTCATCATCAAATGAGCATCGAAAAGTCTTTAGTTTCCTCAGGTAAAAGTCTTTATCAAGAAGATTTCTACCGATGGTTACAAGAAACCGCTAATTTACTCAAAGAACATCGTTTTGAAAAATTAGACTTAGAAAATTTGATCGAAGAAATTGAAACGATGGGAAGGAGTGAAAAACGAGAACTAGAAAGTCGCTTAACCGTCATTGCCGAACATTTGCTTAAATTGACTTACTGGCTAACTGAAAAAGAAGCAAATGCTCAAGGGTGGCGCAGCACAATTGTTGAACAACGCCGACAAGTTCAACGCTTATTAAAAGAGAGTCCAAGTCTGAGAAGATTGATTCCTGAAATCTGGATAGATTGTTACCAAGCAGCCAGAGAAGATACTGTAAGAAAGTATCTTCTCTCTGCTGATTTATTCCCGATTGAATCACCCTTCACCCTTGCAGAAATCCTTGATTCTGACTATCTTCCTTAAAAATGAAGTTTGGTATTTTATCGATGAAGACAATGCCCAACAAAGCAAAGCGTTAAACGGCAATCACTACCTCTGATTTACCAAATCAAAGTAAGATTTAAACTAAATTCTGGCAGAATACTTTCCCCCGATAAACTCTCTGGATTAGTTAAAATTTCTACTGCCTGTCCTTGACGATAAATTTCTACTTCTCTCGTTTTTCTATTGATTAACCAACCTAAACGAGTCCCATTATCTAAATATTCCTGCATTTTTTTCCTAGTAGTTTCTAGGCTATCACTAGGAGACATTAATTCAATGACAAAATCGGGAGATAGAGGTAAAAATCTTTCCTTTTGTTGCAGGGTAATCGCGCGTCGTTTTGTATAGATGGTAACAGACAAAAATCCCTAACTGTTAATTTGGTGACGACGAACTGGCCTGAGTTAATCTGAGAGGAAGTGAAAAATCCTGTATTTTAGTGGTTGAGTATGGCAGAAGG
>NZ_JADBVE010000096.1:0-3124 GCF_020245285.1 Microcystis sp. M31BS1 | reverse complement strand
TTTTCTAACACTTTCTGGTATAGTTCACTTATCATTTTCGTTATTTAGGTCATATATGGTAAATATGACTTATCTTTTTTGGGAGTCTGTGTCTGTATTCCATGCTACATAAGCTTTTCAGCTGGCTTGTCCCCCTGTCAGGTATAATAGACCTCTTGCATAAATCCGAAAACAAACGATAGAAACAATAATGGGAGGGACTTTCAGTTAATTATTTATTAGTAGTTGATAATCTTCAAAAATGTTGCTGTACAAGGATCGACTTAAGACTTTTGCAAGAGGTCTATTAAAGATCTTCCGCCAGCGGTTTCCGAAAGGCTACACCTGATGGAAAGCCACACTAGGGTTGGTGTGCTACGGGGCTTGGTTAAGATCGGTGTGCTTAGTTTGTCATCACACCACGAAGTTCTGGTTGGGCATGCAAGTGCGCCTAACAATTCAATGCAGGCGCGACGGACCTGACGGGCTGCAGCCTGATCTCAAACGTTATGCGCCTGAACCAGAACAGGCTGCTGCTTGTCATACTGAAGGAACATTTGCAAACGCTGGAAGGATCGCGTGGAAAACATTGATACACTTCACCAGCACTTAAAGCAGCCAGACATCACACTTGCCAAGTATGTTCGTGCGCGACATCTTGAACTGGCGGTGTCGATTACTGATCGGCACAAAATCTATCTGGACACACGATACTGGCTTCTATTTCGTGATGTCGTCCTCGGCCGGCGAACTGATGAATCACTAATTGCGCTGCTCGATCAAATACGCAACGCGGTTCAATCTGAACGAGCCATCTGTCCTGTATCGCAGGACAGTTTTTCGGAGGTTTTCGTTCAAAACGATCCGGTTACACTCGCGTCAACGATTAAATTGATGGACGAATTGTCTGGAGCCGTTTGCCAGACCGAGTTCTTTTCTCGTCTAGATGCCGAACTCTGGCATTTCATGGTTCAGAAAACGAAGGGTGACGCTGCCGTTTGCGACCTCGATCAATTAATGTGGACAAGGTGTGGCTATGTACTCGGATACGTATCACCTCGAAATGACGCGTTCACCAAGGAGCAATCGGACGCGATTGAAAAAGCGTTCTTCGATCAGATGTGGGTGGCAACTTTCTCAGATATTTTCGAGCATCTTGGTTGTTGTCCTAACTGGAAGGTTGATCAAAACTCCGTCAACAAAATGAACGTCGGCAAATTTGCTCACAACGACGATTTCAATTCGTTCGAGCAACTCTTCATGATCGAATTGGCCGGTTTCCTTGATTTGTCGCGTGATTCTCTTGCTCGGATAATTCATCGGATGTATTTGACGGAATTCGGTGACAAAGCCGACCCCAATGCGAAACCCGATCCCGCCGTGGGCAAAATGGCTGCGAATTTCGTGTATCAGGCGTTCCGCCTAAACAAACTTGATGACGAACTACCAACCCTGCGTACGTACGTCACCCTTCATGCCGCATTACGATGGCGCAAAAACCAGAAATACAAACCCAACGATCTCGCCGATCTTCGACATGTGGCAATGGCTCTTCCCTACTGCGACACATTCCTAACGGAGAGGCCACTATGTCACCTCATTCACGAAAAACATCTGGGGCTTACAGACCGATTCAAATGTCAAACCTTTGCCGACCCAAAACTTGCGTTAAAGTACCTTCGCGACATCGGCGTATAAAAAAGTGCGATCACACTACAGTAGCGATCGCCGATCTTGTAGGGTGCGTTCCCTAATGCAAGTCCTACTGCTCCACTGATCGATTTTTGGGGAACGCACCATGCACATTTATTGAAACTGTGGGTTAAAGTGCGATGCCGCTCTGGTGGGATCAGATCGCTATCGCTGTAGGGTGCGTTCCCTAATGTGGCTCTTACTGCTCCACCGATCGATTTTGGGGGAACGCACCATGCACATTGATGGAGGCTCTGGGTTAAAGTGCGATGCCGCTCTGGTGGGTTGAGTTGGGGAATGTTAGCGAAGATTCCCAATGTTTAGGTTAAAATAGAGGGGCAAAAGTTGCAACAGGGTCGCTTATTTTTAGCTGTGCTTCGTGTCACTGAGCCTTTACATTGAGCGTGTCGAAATGTGTCGAATTGCTGTTTTATAGAATCCATTTGGTATCTTAGGATACAGCTAATCGTCGTAGTAGAAGTCGAAGAAAACAGAGATGAATTTTGGTAGTGGAGTGTTCTAAAGTGCGCTCAAAATTTTTGACTAAAGATTTGCAGCGTTCCATCCAAGAATTACTTCTTTCAATCACCCATCGAGTTTTTACAGGTACGAATCCTGATCAACCCTTCTCCGCTTTTTCGGTTTTTGACGGTTTTGGAGACAGTTCAAACTGAATTTTAGTCATTATCTCTGGATAGACCTTAACCAACTCTTTCTCTATTTTGTCAGGATGATAACCATTATCTAGAAGAATAGTCGTCTTAGGCAGTTCCGACGGTTTTAACTTGAAATAGTCAATACCTCGAGTTAACAACTCAATCAATCCTTGGTCATCAGATAGGTTGGCGGGAGTACAATGAGCGAAAAAGGGAAAACCAAGACTATCCGTCGCTAGATGACGTTTAATTCTATTGGTGCACTTGTAGAAACAAAATCCTTTCGTCTCAACACTCGCATTAAGTAGTCGTGCAAAATTAATTTCCTAGTGAAGATAGGCAAGAGGCAAGGGGCAAGAGGCAAGAGGTGGTTAGATAGGTGTAATTAATTTTGCTTAGGTACTTACAGGTATTTTTGACCTGACAGGGGGACAAGCAAGCTGAAAAGCTTATGTAGCATGGAATACAGATACAGATTCAAAAAAAAGATAAGTCATATATAGTAAATATAGCCTAGATAACGAAAATGATAAGTGAACTATACCAGAAAGTCTTAGAGAATGAACTGGGGCGAGCCAGATATCTACTGTTGTTAATGATAGTTGGAACCTGGCAAATACTAAAGCAAGCCAAGTTAGAGATATTAGCAGAAGCACTACCAATACCAATCCTGTTTGAGAGTCGGAGAAAAAAACTAAAAAGATTTTTAAAGCTGGAAATTCTGAATATTGAAAAAATCTGGTTTGTCTGCCTAAAAGAGATGTTAAAACAGCAGGAGAGATTCACAATAAAAGGAT
>NZ_JADBVE010000095.1:0-61480 GCF_020245285.1 Microcystis sp. M31BS1 | reverse complement strand
GTTCTTACAGCTTGCTGTACTATAGCACATTATTCGTATTATTTAGCGAAAACAAGGGCTTATGACGGGGTGGTTTACGACTTATTTTCCCTGATTTTTGGCAGTGGGTGTCTATAAATACGCCCAAACCCTCGTAGCCCCTGCCCCGGGTGCCTTATCCAGCCCATAAAGCGTTTAGAATCAATGGTTTAGCGGAAATGGCTCCTAAAATCGGACTAATATTCTTATTTTGAGGGGAAATTAGGGATTTTGTTCTTACCTATACCCCGTAAACCCCTACCCCATTGACCTTATGTCCAAAACGTGTTAACGCGCGTGTACGTGTACGCGCCTGCGTCTTATCCTTTGTATATACACAGGGGTCGTCTTATTCACGGTTTTGTGAATGGACATTCCCCCTGCCTTGTGCCATACCTTGTGGCATCGAAACGACAAGCACTGAGAGGGGCAGTAATGCAAGGGTTTTTGCGTGACAAGCCATTGCTAGGCGACAATGGCGCGCCGACACCGAAAAGCGGCAAGAAAGCCAAGCTAACGCTGGCCTTGCCAAGGGGAAAGACTGACCTTGAGGCACAGGCTAGACGTGCCGAACATCATAGCCTTGGCTGTATAGACAGGGAACAGGACAAACCTGCTATCGGTCCTTTGCCTAAGGATGACGTACTGTCTGATGACGGGCCAATGCGGAACAGCATACAGAAGTTCACTCGGGAATTGCGGCTAGACGGGGGGCAAAAGTTTTCTTTGCCGGGCGGAAACGCCATGCCTATTGACATTGTGCGCGGCAAGGCCAAGATGGTCACGACACAAGGTTATCTGTTGACACCTGCAACAGATGATGACAAACCCCGGTTTGTTAAGCCTAGGCCAGATCGGCAGAACCGGCCTAAGCGTGACGTTGTGATTGAGCGCAAGCGCGCGCCTCACAAAAGCGTGAAGGCGAAAAATAACAGTTGACTTAGCAATGGGCCTTTGATAAGGTCCATTTATAGGGCAACTCGAGGGGCGCAAGCCTTTCCCCTAACCTATTTACAAGCTTGGCGCTAGTGCCTGACTGTTCCGAATTTGCCTGTGGCAATGATCTGGGGAAACTTAGGTTATGCCTAGAAGGGGATAAAGGATAGTCTGCTAGATATGCCTAACCGGCGCGATATGGGAAAGGGTCTGACAAACCTTTTCCGGGGAGTATCGCAAGGCGCAGAACACCGATAGCGGTGTTGCGTTGAAAGCTATCCAAAGTAGTTAATCTGCTATAGGTACAGCTAGGAAACCGTGACAGGTTTCGGCAAGGGAAGCGGATTGCCCTACATGGCAATTCATATAGGTACATAGCAGGCTTGGCGAATTGGCGGAGAGTTAGTAGGTGCAGCATAGCGAAAGGGTGGCGGATATAATAGGCCGCGCGCTGTAATGACACAATGCAACTGTTGCTTAAGTAGGTTGACGCAACGAAATTGAGCCTGTTGGATAATATGCAAAAGAAAGTAGGGCGATTGACTGGACGGTGACGGGCAGGGTTGAGTAGGGGCGAAAGCTTATATTCCTTTGTGCATTGTGTAAGAGACAAAATTATAGGCACATCCTGTTATGGGGTGTGCCTTCATGTTTTGTCAGGGCTTTACCATAAGGTGCAGTCAGATAGGCAAGGCAACTAGCCATTTAGGAGAATATCTATGGCACAGATTGAGCGTAACGTGACGGCAAAGGATGTTGACCTCTATTTCAAGGGGGCGCAACGCAATGCCGCAACAGGGCTTGTCCTTCTGGACAAGCTCATTCATCGTGTGGCATCAAAGGATTGCGACTGGGATGGTCTTTCCCGTTTCATCGTGCTGTCCAGTGCAACGGGGGACGCAAGCAAGGTGAAGAAAATTGTGCGGCTTGCTTTTGGTGACAGCCTGACCTTTGCCTATTCCAAGACACATGCGACGGGCGGCAAGATTACTCACAAGTGGAAGGGCAACGAAGGCTTCACCCTTGGCAACGGTTATGGCGCAGTCACTGATGCGATCCAGGCCAAGGTCGGCTGGAATGACAAGGCATTTCTGAAGTCTCTTGATGACAAGCTGGCCCCCAAGGTGCAGAAGAAACGTGAAGTGACCGACAAGGCCAGCGCGGCTGTTGAAAGACACATCACTGATTATCTTGTGGCACGCATGACCGAGGGATTCAACATCGGTGAGATTCTGGCGCGGGCGCAGGCCAATCTTGCAGCGGTGAAAGCTGCTAAGGTGGTTGGCGAACCTGCACACTGAACATCGAGGGGGCCGTTGCAGAAATGCAGCGGCCTTTTTCCTTTTCAATTCACGGAAGGAAACGACATGCGTTGGGGTTTGTACATACGGCCAGCCGGGCAGGAAACAAGCGACGAAAACTGGGAACTCGTCGAAACAAAACGGACAGCCAAGGCGTTGTTTCCCGCTATGGAAGCACACGTCGAAGCCGGTGTTGACTACAGAAACATCTGTTTCGGCAAGATCACGAAGAAATGAACCGAGGGCTAGCGCAGCAATGCGCTATCTTTTTCGTGACAGGAACGCGCAGGATGGTGGCAGGTGCCACTTCTTTTCATTCGGAGGAATGCTATGCTGAAAGTGTTCGGCAAGAGTGACCGCACAACTTTGGAACTCCGGTCGGGGGCTACAGGTTTTTCTGTTGAAGTCAATGGCCATCAGGTTTACTGGACAACAGAGGAACTTACTGCTAAATGTCTATTTGAGAAGCTTGAACGGGCTTTCACTGGGGCGTGGCCTGATTTTTCATTTTCTTGAACAATAACAGAAAGGAAACAAGATGAAAACCCTCTATCTCATCCGGGGCATTCCGGGCAGCGGGAAGAGCACATTGGCCCGTCAGCTTGCCCATTATGTTTTTGAAGCTGATGACTATTTCAAGAAAGACGGGGAATATGTGTTCGTCCCTGCTGATGTCGGCAAGGCTCATGAAGACTGCCAGCGTAGGGTGGAGGCAATGATGGACATTGACGGGACGGGGGAAAATAGCACCATTGCCGTTTCCAACACATTCACCCGTCTCTGGGAGATGCAACCGTACAAAGACTTGGCCAAGAAATATGGCTATACGGTTTTCACCATCCTGTGCCAGAATGATTTTGGTAATGTGCATGGGGTGCCTGCTGGGGTTGTCCAGCGTATGAAAGAAAGGATGGAATAGATGTATGTACGTCTGAGCGATAATCCGCTTTTCCGCAAGATTGCAATGGCATTCTATAATGCAGACATGTCGGAAGCAGAACAGATGCGGGTATTTGAAGCCTTGCGTGCGGGGGGAGTGTTTAAATAATGTTATTCGATGCTTTGTTTACCGTGGCTATTTTTGCCTTCTTGATACTGTTCTTGATGGTGACGCCATGAGCGTGCGTGATGATGGCATGTCCCTGCGTGACTGGTTCGCGGGGCAACCCGATATTGTTGGAAGCACACTGACAATCTCCAAAGAGCAGGGCGAAGCACTGGCCGGGCCAAGGCCAGATGACCCACTGGATGCGTTCAGATGGCAATGCCATAAAGGTCTTACGAGAAGACACAGATGTTAAGTAGTTGGAAAGAAAAGATTCCTCAACCAATCACATATCACATTCATGCAGAATCTGTTGAGAATGGTGTTCAACGATTTTCACTATACTCCCTTGTTCCAACAAACTTTGGGTCACAGCCTGCAAGAAATTACATTTGTACTGGTAGCAGAGAGTATTGCTTCAAAATCTTGGCTAAACTGTATGAAGAGGGTGATTTTTTGCGATTATCATCTAGCCCTTCTCCCAACACAGACGAAGCATAGCAGCACGCTTCGTTTGACTATTCTAATGGCTGCGTAACAGGCGAGAAGCGAGGCTTCAAGCGCCACATAAGGAAATCTGAAATGAAAATCATCGTTGCATCCACCACTGGCACCACTGTTAAGAAAGAAGTGGTTGGTAAACCCGGTGTGTTCGACTACATCCTCATCCCCACCTTCACAGCAATTGTGTTCCTATCACAAGAACAAGACGCCTCAGAGTTCAAGAACATGACTCTGAAAAATTATGAACGTGTGGCCCTTGCTGTAGCCAAGCGTCGTCTGGGGGATGTCTCAATCTATCCCAAGGCCATCATCCTCACAGACAGAGAGAATGAGTGGCTTCGTTTCAACAGTGAACGTGTAAAAGAGGTGGCATGATGCAAATTGAAGAGGGTAAATTCTACAAAAATCGGGCGGGATTCAAAGTGGGGCCTATGAAATACCACGACGATCCTTGCGATACCTACAACTGGGAGGAGGGCTTCAAAACTTATACAGACAAAGGTTTTGAACGTGCATGGAGAGAATCTGACGGAGACTTAATCGAAGAATGGAAAGAGCCTACGGCTCTTCCCCTTGCCACAGCGGCTAACGAGGGGTGGGGGCCTTGGAATCAGGGAAAACTACAGGCTAAACTCAAGAAGTATGAGGGCTGACATGAAACTGATCTCTGCTCTGTCTTTTCTTATGTGCCTATCCTCCCCAACCTTTGCACAAGATGTGGCAAAACTCGCAGTTGCGTACAATCCTGTCACAAAAGTATCCTCAATCTTGTCTTTGGAAAAGACATCTTATGGGGCCGATTTGATTTTTAACAATCAATTTACTGCCAAAAGTTGTTGCTCTATTTTTACGCTAGAGATTGACTCTGTTAAGGTAGTTGTAAAAGTGACAACAACTGGTGAACAAGGGATGGATGGCAGTAAGTATGCAGACATTGTGGAAGTGTTAGAAGTTTCTAACGGATTAATTGCCTATCCAGAAAGTATGTTTGTAGAAGAAGAAGATGTTGGTGTTATACAAATTATGCCGGGGATGAGTTGATGGCAGAGCCAAAGTTTGCAATTGGAGATGTAGTACAACTTGACACAACTATTTTTAATGGCTATGCAGGCCTGTGTCGTGGACACGGCAGGGTGCTTGCTGTGGACGGCATATCCGTACGCGTCAAATGGATAGAAGAGGATTGGGATGGGTGGTCCTTGCCTAGTCATTTAGAACTTGTGAAACTACCTTTGAGTCTTGAAGAAATGCTAAGGGAGTGTCTTGAATGAAGAAACACAAGATTAAAGTGGTGAATAAGCTCACCAAGAAAGTGTTACATGAGGTAGTTTCTGACACCAAAACTCCTCGTAGCTTGGCAGAGAAGGTAGAAAAACCCTTTAGGAACAAGCACGTAACTGTCGAAATTGAAGAGGTGTGTAATGTTTAGGGTGGGAGACCTAGTAAGACTCTCCGCGGATGGTAGAGACCGTTACATGGATTCAAGTTATAATCCCCACGATGAAGTTGGAATTGTTGAGGAAAACAATGTCCGTGGGTTTGCGTCAAAGAAGCGTATGCCATACGATGTAAGGTGGCTCTCGGGTGGTACGAATATTTACCATGAGGGGGATTTAATGTTGGTTGGCCCGCCTAATAGCCTAGAACAAATGTTGAAGGAGTGTTTAGAATGAAACTCCTTAGACGTATAAGCACTAAGCAAAAGTGTCAGCATCCTGTAGTAACATACGGCGGTAAAGTGAGGCCATGTAACACACCAATTCATAGCTTCATTGAAGGAACTGAAGAAGTAAAGTGTTTTAATTGTCTACGTCCAGTGGTGCTCAAGGAAGGTAAAAGATGAAAGCAGGAGACATTTACATCTGCACTTATGCAGCAAGCCCTTGGTATGAAGTGGGCAAAGAGTATCCTATCATAAAGAACGACAAGGAAGAACTCTGTGTTATGGCAAAAGATGGCCTTCTTGACCCTGTATACATGGCAATGTCCAAGTTCCGTCCTAAAGATGGCCCCAGAGAGCGTAAGAAGGCCCCTACAGCCCCATCTGTGGCCTAGCCTATACCACCCTACCTAAAACACACACACAGGCCCTCTGTGGCCTTCTTATGGAGAATTAGAATGAGAGAGACATCAGTGGAAGAATTGATGGGCCAGTTTAAGTCCATCCAAGAATGTGCAGAATTTTATGAAATGAAACCCCTCTCCCACAGCGAAATGTGTTTTGAGGAAATGTGGTGGGACGAATTAGAAACTTGGGATGATGTATCTGATGAGTTTGTCCAGCAAAATATCCCTGACCCAAATTGTTGGTTGAAGTATTCGCGAGGTTGGTAAAAATGCTTGAGGTTGGATTAGTAGTGAGGAGCGGAGATGGAATTGTCTACGACATTGTACTTGGGCAGCCTTACGAAGTTGTTAGAGGGTGGGGCGAAACTATGCCGGGGGATTTAATTTCTTTTAAGAAGCAGAAAGAGAGCTATCCTGAATTTGTGTGGTTTATCAATAACATACGGAAAGGGTCGCTTGGCCGTACAGCTAGGTTTATGACTGTTTTTCGTCCATGTAACACCATGTCTCTTGAAGACATGCTAAAGGAGTGTTTAGAATGACTCTAGAAGAAGAAGTAGAGCAACTGAAAAAGTTGGGGTTGGGTCGATCTATCGCGGCGTGTACCTCCACAAACATAGGTTGAAGTGGCAGGCTAGCATCACCTACCTCGGAAAAAGATTCACTTAGGGTCTTTTGAAACAGAGGTTGAAGCTGCCGAAGCTTACAACAAAGCTGCGACTGAATACTTTGGAGCGTTTGCAAATATTAATAGAATAGGAGATTAAAATGGTAGCACTATTGTTCCGCAGGAAAAAACTAGGGCGTACCTCTGCTCGAGAAATTTCTCGTTTCAGCAAAACAGGCATCCTCAATGTACGTAACGATCAACCCTTCCCCCCAAATATTGACATGGTGTTTCGTTGGGGTTGTACATCCAACCTTCCTGCTGGTGTTACAGTGGTTAATACAGCAGAAGCCATTCATCAAGTGGCCGACAAGGCAGCTTTCCGTAAGCTAACTGCTGACGCTGGCTTGGCCCCTAAGACTTGGCTTTCGGTGGAAGAATACGAAAAAGAAGTTGACCGACCAGAGTGGATTGTTATTCGACGTGCAACACATCATCAGGGACGATACCTCGACTTGTTCGGGGCATTTAATCGTGATGAAATTGGCAGGGTTTGCCGTGGATATGGAGAGGGTAACTATTACATCTCAGCCTTTATTCCCAAAGTGGCCGAGTATCGTGTGTTCATCGTCTCTGGGCGGGTCGTGTGGGTGGCACAGAAGACTCCGGGTAATCCTGATGATGTGGCATGGAATGTGGCCCGTGGGGGCCGCTTTGATAACGTGCGATGGGACCAGTGGCCCCTCAAAGCTGTACGTGTTGCACGAGAGGCTTTCCTCCTGTCATCATTAGACTTTGGTGGAGTAGATGTTATGGTGGATGCAGACGGCAAGGCTTATGTCCTTGAGATTAACTCAGCCCCGTCTCAAACTTCTCCCTATCGTCAGGAATGCACTGCCAAAGCTTTTGATTATATTGTCCAGCATGGCAAAGAACGTATTGATGTTGTGCAAGAGCGTGGTGGCTATCGTAAATTCATTCACCCTTGTCTAACAAATGAAGCAATACGGGCTTATAAGGAGTATTAATATGTTTGATGAAGCTCGTAAAAAGTTTGCAGAGGTTGGCGAATCCTACAAGGATTCCTGTGCGGTTGTTGGATTTGTCACTCCAACCTATCTATATGTGTCCAACAACACAGCATGTCATGCTTCTATGTCGTATGGGAGCAATCACAATTCTTCTTTGAACGAGGCTGAGGGTAAAGTTCTTATCGACAGTTCTAAAGATATTCCAGAAGGTTTGAAGACGGGGGTTATTGCTGTCTTATCTCAGGTACAGACACATAAGAGGATTGCTGACGACAAATCTGTTCTGAAATTTTTTCATTGGTTGATTAAAGAGTCCCCTTGGTCTGCTTGTTTTCTCAATTCCTCTGCCGAAGATGTCCTGGAAGTAGGTAGTTTTATCCTAGATGTCAGGCAGAAGAACAACTATCTAGCAAATGCTGCAATTGGTAGCCGCCTCTTCTCAGAGTTCCCAAATAGATTTGCAGTGTGGGACCGCCTCACTAACCTAGGGGTAGGTGGCACAGAAGCCTACATGTATTCTCACTTTTTGTCAAAAGACCGATCTGGTTTTACCCTGCAAAGTAGTTATGGTCACGTACCTTTTCACACAGAAATTTCAAAAGTATACTGGAAAAACTTCATTAACAACACTCCACCAAATCCGGGGGTGAAATCTTACAATGAAAGCCCCACATACAGCGGAATTAGTAATGTTTGGGGAGGGTCTGGAAATATCGGGACTAACAGTTTTAGCAGGATTATTCCAAAAAGTTTGACAAAAGGGGCAAACCACGACATCTTTGACTACAAACCTGCGAGGAACTACGTGTACAAAACAGATGAAGATATTCTTGATCTGGTGCAAAATATGAAACTCATCATAGAGGGTGGTAAATGAAATCTAAAGTGTATGTCGTAGGAGCAGAGGCAGAGTATGAGCAAATGTTTCTACGTAATGGTTGGCAAGTGGTTAAGGATATTGAAGACAGTGATCTTATCCAGTTTACAGGTGGGTCTGACGTAGACCCCATGCTGTACGGTGAGCCATATCACCCAGCAACAGGTTCCTCTCCCATGCGGGATGCCAAAGAGGCCAACATCTTTAACAAATACAACTGGGACATCCCTATGGCTGGTATTTGTAGGGGTTAATTGTAGCCCAGCCTAAGAGTGATCTTAGGTAAAAAACACGGCGTGAATTCAGGGGAAGCCTGTGATGGTTATCCTGAGCCAAGCTTACTCCGCGAGGAGTTTGAAGGTGCAACGACTAGGGGTCGAGACTCTCTGAGTCAGTAATACCCCCAAGAGCGCGCTGGTTCTCTAACATGCTTAACATATTTTGACAAAACAAATGATGAAAATAAGTCAAAATAGTTTTCATTAGCCCTAAAGCATGTATGAGAATATGATATAGTCTGAGCTATAGTTAAGAAGAAGCTATAGAAGTGCGGATAAAGAGCCGCACGATAACACAACTGGCACAATTCCTCAATGTTATGAGTGGTGGTCGTATGTGGCAGCATGTTGATGGACATGCTGTTGGGGGTGGACATACAGTATATGATTTTGTCTCCGGCAAAGAGGTTTTTGTAAGTTCCACCCACCATCAGATGATGGACCCCACGACAGCCGACAACTACCTCATTCTCGCAACAGCAGGCCGTTCTACCTACAAACAAGATGGTTGGGCAAATTCTCTTAAACAAGATACAACGTATAGTGAACGTGATGTAGAGGCTGTATTCTTTCCTGAGACACAATGCTTGTCCTACCAACCTCACCCAGAATTTTTTAATGAGAACCACGAATGTCAAAAACTCTACTTTGAATACATTCGTGTATATCTTGGATTGGAATAATTAATGTGCGGACTTGTTGGCGTAGCTGGGACTATTTCCGGTAAGGAGAGGGAGGCATTTAAGTGGCTGTTACATCTCGATGTAATGCGCGGGCCTCACAGCACTGGTGTTGCAGCTATCTCGTTCAATCAAAAAGATAAGGTGTATGAGAATGCTGTCTACAAAGAGGTAGGACTTCCTGAAAATCTTTACAAAGCTAACCCAGCAAAATTTGTTGGGGCAGCATATGTCGGCAAGGTTGATGCCCTTATCGGCCACAATCGGTGGGCTACTCAAGGGGCTGTTACCAAAGAGAATGCTCACCCCTACGAATTTGAGCATGTTGTTGGTGCTCACAATGGCACTCTCAATCGTTGGAGTCTTCGAGATTTCCACAACTCCTCAAAATTCCCTGTAGACTCCCAGATTATCTATTCACAACTAAACAAAGACCCAAATGTTCAATGGGTGTGGGACCGAGCAGATGGAGCATTGGCTCTGTCTTGGTTTGATACAAGGGATGAGCAGCTTCACCTAGTGAGGAATGACCAACGGCCCCTATCATACGTGTACAGTAAAGATGATGGCACAGTGTTTTGGGCCTCAGAAGCATGGATGTTGTCGGGGGTTTTGGGCAAGCTTGGTATAGAGCATAATGACATTGTGTCCCTGAAGCCAAATACCCATTACGAATTTGACATTATGGCAATGAAAGTCTCTCATTTGGAGTATGCCCTAAACCCTTTTGTCGAACCAGTCGTCCAAAAAAAGCAAAACACTTACATGGGTTATGGAGGAGGTTGGTGGGACAACGATGACTACAATATGTGTCAGTATGGCACAAGTAGCCCAAAGGTTGTTCCCCTCGTAAATCCTCCCAAAGCCGCCGACTTTGCGAAGGGAGAGGATATAATTGTAGAAATCACAGAATTTCACCACACTGGCCCAAATGAATATGACGGAAAGTTTTTTGGGGCAACTGCTGATGGGGAAGAGGTGGCTATTAACGTATGTGGTGCTGGTGCTGCTGATTTTCACAAAACAGCTATGATCAGGGTTAACGGTAAAAAGCTTTATTACAAGTTTCGGAAGAACGTAAGCTATGTACTGCACAATGTTAGATGTGTTCAGTCTGTTAATGTTTCTCCAACGGAGGTTATAAAGATAAAAGACAAAACCCTTGATAATGACCCGGACTACCTTGCGATTAAATCTGATATTCAAGGTAAGCCAAGAGATGTTCGTAACTATTTTGATGGAAAAATAACTCGTAGGGAATGGGAAGCACAAGTTTGTAAGTGCAGCCTGTGTGAAAATGTTGTGACTTGGAGGAATGCAGACAAGATTGTGTGGTTAGACCCCGATACGTTTGTTTGTGAAGGTTGTAAAGATAGCACTCTTGTAAAAGAGTATTTGGATATTTTCGACAATACAGAAAAGGAGAATGTAATTGGTTAAGTTGAATAACGGTGTTCGTGACTTTGATATTCTCGTAGGGGCTGACCCAGAGTTTTTTGTAGCACAAGCAGGTAAGCCTGTCTCAGCACATGGCCTTATCCCCGGCGATAAGAAAAAACCTCATAAAGTGGGGTTTGGTGCTGTACAAGTGGACGGCATGGCCTTGGAGTTTAACATCAATCCTGCTGCTGGTGTAGATGGTTTCACTCGCAACTTGGATGCAGTGATGGCAACCATCCTCAATATGGTTCCGGGTTACGAGTATTTTGACAAACCTGTAGCTGACTTCGGGGCAGACTACATCGAACAACAACCGGATGTAGCCAAGATGCTCGGTTGTGAGCCAGATTTCAATGCCTACACTATGGAGCCAAACCCACGTCCTGATGTCAAGACACCCTTTAGGACAGCCTCTGGACACATCCACGTTGGCTGGACTGCGGATGTAGACCCGCTTGATCCGGGACATTTTAGTGCCTGTGCTCGGCTTGCTCGTCGTATGGATTTCACAGTGGGTGTTGCATCTCTCCTGTGGGACACAGATGCTCGTCGTCGTCAACTTTACGGGAAGGCAGGTTGCTTCCGTCCCAAGCCTTACGGGATGGAATATCGTACATTATCAAATGCTTGGCTCAACCCTCAGATGAAATATCTTCGTAAATATGTCTACCATCAGACAATTGCAGCAGTGAAGGATTTGTTTGACAATCCCGAAAAAGATAAGAGTAAAGTGGCGGGCCTCACTGCCAGAGAAATTATCGACAACAACGATCAAAAGTCTGCTATCTACGCTGCACAAGGAGGTAGTATTGTGAAGCCTAATGCGTACAAAATGGAGAAGGCTCCTTTTTAAATGTACAATGATAATGTAGAGTACGCCAGCCAACGACTCACTGGAACTATTGTAAGGGTGGGGGAAGTGCCTGTCTATGTTAGTTCAGTGACTAAAACTAGACAAGAAGGTATTATCTGCAAGATACACGATCTACAGGAGCCTGATGCAGATGGAGATGGCAAGTTTGTTAGCGTAGACACTCTTAATCTAAAGCCTGTCCCGTTGGGGTATATCAACTATGGGGTAAGTTGTTATTACCTGGTTCGTAAGCCAATGCGGAATGATTGGAGGCAGGGCTTACGCAGGGGTAACTCCGCCTTTGTTGGGGACGAAGGGTTCTTTGAGCTGCCTTACCAAGAACTTAGTCAGACTATCCTTGGTAAGTATCCCAAGGTTAGGGATGCTTTGGCTTTGGTAGAGACAAGACGTAAGGATAAGGTAGCTTTCTCCCGAGACTTTGCAGTGGGGCATTACAAGACCTTACATTACAAAGGTCGTTGTGTAGGCACTTTTGATAAACAACCAGCCCTGGACAAAAAATATTTCTATCTAAATGAGTATTTGCAGGAGACCCTAGATGCCCAAGATAATTGATGTTATCCCCGGACTTAAGCCCGCTAAGGGTGACATCGGTGTGGAGATTGAGGTTGAGGGTAGCAATCTTCCTCCCGGAACAATGACGTGGCGTAGAGAGCGTGACGCTTCCCTGCGAGGTGAGGAGAGCGGAGAATATGTCCTCAACAGGCCAGTTCCTTATGAAGAGCTTACAGAAGCTTTTAACGAACTAAAACAATCCTTTGTTGACTCTGGTGCTAGAGTTGACAAGACCTACCGGGCTGGCACCCATGTTCACGTCAATGTCCAGCAGCTTTCAATCATTGAACTGTTCAACTTCATCACCATCTTCCTTATCCTAGAAGAATGTATTGTAGATTTCTGCGAAGAGAGTCGTAGGGGCAATCATTTCTGTATGCGGGCAAAAGATGCAGGTTATCTTTCTGCTGTCCTGTGGAGGTGCGTGGAGGGAGGAAATCTCAAGCAGATGGATGACGAGAATATCCGATACAGTGCAATGAACCTATCATCATTGTTCAAATATGGGTCGGTGGAGTTTCGTTGTCTGGAAAGCACAGATGATTTCAGTCGTATCCAAACGTGGTGTGACATCATCTACACGCTCAAAGAGAGTTGCAAACAATTCAAAGACCCCATTGATGTGATGTCAAATGTAAGTATGGATGGGTATGAACAGTTTGTTAGTGTGGTTATGAAGCACAATAGCAAATACATTTTTAACTCGGCAGATTGGAAAAATAAGGTGAAAGAAGGTATTCGTCAGGCCCAAGACATTGCCTTTAGCCGCATTTGGGGTGCAGTAAATCTCGACATCTTTGATCAAAACAGGAAGGTCTTTTGACATGTATCCAGAAGGAACACTTGTCCGAGTGATAAATAATATAAACAATCACTGGTTTGAGATTGGTGAGATTATTGCTGTTGAGTTGAGGGGACACTCTCGCCAGTTCGTAGGTCGCCCCACAACCCGCAAGACAGAAGACGAAAGATATTATATTGGCGGTGGTCCTTGGGTTAAATGGGAAGAGGTAATTCTTGCAGACCCTGAATTATCTCTGGAAGAAATGCTTAAGGAGTGTTTAGAGTAATGTTTACAAAATACATGCACCTTGAACGTCTCGGTACGGAAGAGGTTGACGGCATTGAGTTTGGCACTACATATGTGTTTCCCAAACTTGACGGAACAAATGCCCAACTCTGGGTGAACAACGACCTAAAGTTGTGTGCTGGATCACGTAATCGTGAACTTTCTATTGAAAACGACAATGCGGGTTTTTACAATTGGGCTATTACACAAGAAATTTTTACCAATTTCTTCGATTGTCATTTTCATCTACACCTGTACGGAGAGTGGTTAGTCCCACATAGCCTTCAGACTTACAGAGACGATGCGTGGAGGCGCTTCTATGTATTTGACGTATGGGACAGCGTGAAGAAGAGATACCTGTCCTACGACGAATATAAGCCCATTCTGGACGAGTTTGAAATCACTCACCTTCCACCCCTAGCCATCATCAAAAACGGTACGCTTGATATGTACACAAAGATGTTGGAGAAAAACGTATTCCTAATTCAAGAAGGTAAGGGTGTTGGTGAAGGCATTGTCATCAAGAATTACGACTGGAAAAACAAATACGGGAATGTTGTCTGGGCCAAACTCATTACCAATGCCTTCAAGGAGAAACACTATGCAACAATGGGGGCACCTATTATTGGCTCAGACATTGTTGAAGAAAAGATTGTTGATAAGTATGTGACTATACATCTTGTTGAAAAAGTAAAAGCCAAGATTGAACTACAGCATGATGGTTGGCATTCTAAATGTATCCCGCAATTGCTACAGACTGTCTTCTATGATTTAGTGAAAGAGGAGATGTGGGACATCATTAAGCATTTCAAAAATCCTAAGATTGACTTCAACCTGCTAAACCGCTTCACTATCGCTCGTATTAAAACTCTTATGAAGGATGTGTTTTGATGACTAAAAAAATTATATATGGTGAAACTCGAATAGAGGAGTGTAGTTGGGAAGCGTTTAGAGCACAAGTAGAATCTGAAATTAAAAAAGTAACAACTTTTTTCCCAGATGCTTGTAATTTTACAATTGAAATAGCAACGAGTTTAGGCTACTACGACAGTATCGAGGCTGAAATCATACTGACTTACAAAAGGTTAGAGACAGACGAAGAATATAATGCTCGTCTCGAAGATGAGCGAAGCTCTGCCAATAAACGTACCGCCGCCCCTTGACTTTTGAAGAAAAAGATTTATGTTACGATGAACAGGTGGAGGGCATCTTGCAAGATTTGAGGTTTGTACAAGAAAAAGATGACTTTTTGTGCCATGAGCGAAGCGAATAACCCCTTCCTGAAAAAAATATTTTCAGTTACCCCTTGACAAACCCCTTGACAATACCCACTTTGTATTTAGGTAGGTAGGATAAAAAAGAATAAGAAATATATAAGAGTGAACGTAGTGAACCTTATACATACTAGGAATATATAAATGAAAAATAGAGAACAAAGGTTTCACGGGTACTACGTTGTTAGATGTACTCGTCTGAATAAAGAACACGGTGATTGGTCCGAGAGCAATATTCGTATTGAATACACTAATGAGATTGGGGATCAACAAAGAGCTTGGGAGAGGGCTATGACTCTATATGAAAAAAATATCGCAGAGGGACAGCACGCAATGGTACAAAGGTACACATCTGAGTACGAAGTAATTGTAGATAGTGACGACACGGAGGATTGATGTCGAGTAGGGTAGTAGAACGATCAAATCATACATGCGGAACGAAGCAAGGGAACGTCACATTTATTGATGAAGAAACAGGAAGAATCAGTAGCTATTGCTTTGCTTGTTCAAGTAAGACTACCCCAACTCTTGTAGCCTCTGATGTACAACCTGCTAAAGTAAAGACTGACGCTGAGATTAGGGCTGAGATTGCAGAAGTAGGTACATACCAATTCCTAGACCTTCCTGAACGAAAGCTTAGGGCTTCCACCCTCGAGAAGTTTGGTGTTCGTGTTTCTGTATCTGAACGTGATGGAAAGACCCCACAAGCCAGATACTTCCCGTACACTAAACAGGGTAAGCTCGTTGGCTACAAGGTCAAGAGTGGGGAGTACACCTATTCCCTTGGAGACATCAAGGGGGCTGATCTGTTCAATTGGGAACAAGCTAGCAAATCTGGTGCATACAGGCTGATTGTCACAGAAGGAGAGGAAGACGCCTGTGCTGTAGATCGTATTTACGAGATGTACGGTAAGGAAGAATATCTCCCTGCTATTGTATCCCTCCCTCGCGGGGCTGGGTGTGCCAGAGAAGCCTTGCAGCAACACGCTAAAGAGATTAAGCTGCTGTTCAAAGAAGTCATCTTTTGCTTCGACAACGACAAGGCTGGTAGGGAAGCTGTACAGAAAGCAATGCTTGTCCTGCCTAATGCAAAGAGTGTCCATCTTCCAGAGAAGGATGCAAATGATTGCTTGATTAAGGGGAAAGCTAAGGCAGCATACACCGCCCTCTCGTTTAATGCCACTAAGCCAAACAATACACGACTTGTATTTGGGGAAGAGGTACACGACAGCGCAAGGGGTCAGGCCCAATATGGGGAATTAACGTGGCCCTTTGAAAAACTTAACGCAAAGACAAGGGGCATTCGGTACGGAGAGACGATTTATGTTGGTGCGGGCGTCAAAATGGGGAAGTCAGAGTTTCTCAATGAACTTGCTGCTCATTTTATCGAACAGCACGGCGTAAAAGTTTTCATGGCCAAGCCGGAGGAAAGCAACAAAAAGACTTACAAATTACTCGCAGGCAAGATTGCACGTAAAGCTTTTCATGATCCTGACATTGAGTTCGACGATGAAGCATATGACAAAGCTGGTGTTGTCCTTAAAGAAAAACTTGTCATGGTCAATCTGTACCAACATCTTGGTTGGGAGAGTTTGAAAGACGACATTGTTGCAGCTAGTAGTTGGGGTGCTAAAGTAATTTTTATTGATCCTATCACAAACCTAACAAACGGTATTGATTCTGGGACAGCCAACACCTATCTTGCAGGAATTTCTCAAGAACTTTCTGCTATGGCCCTCGATCTAGACATTGTAATATTTATCTTCTGCCACTTGAAAGCACCAGAGGGAAACCTATCTAAAGATCAACGTATGAATGCCTACGCCAAAGGTAAGTATACAAGTCTGGGTAATGCACCCCATGAACTTGGTGGTGATGTACTGTCTGCACAGTTTGCAGGAAGTAGGGCGATGATGAGGTCATGTAACTATATGATTGGTATCGAGGGAAACAAAGACGAAGCACTGCCAGATGAAGTTAGAAACACTCGTGTAATCCGACTCTTGGAAGACAGGGAGTTTGGGGAAGTGGGTTCTTTTCCATTATACTGGAACCGAGCTACAACAAGGTTTTTAGAGCTATGAAATACATCGTAAAGTACGACAACGGCTGGGACTACGAAGACTATTACCAGTATAACTTTCTTATTGATGGGGATTCTATCGAGTCTGTCAGACAAAAAGTTGTAGATGCTTTTGCAGAAGCAATAAACACAGATCATTTTGATATGATTATAGATGGGTATCTCTATCCTATAGATGGGTATCTCTATCCTCTTCCATACTTAGGGGAAGAAAGGACAGTTGATCTTCTCGATTTTGAAGTTATAACTGTCGAAGATTACTTAAAAAATCATATGCCAGAGAAAGCATACGAAACAATAATTATCTAATGCCAGAGAAAGCATAACAATAGAAAGAATAATAATGTGTCAGACCTAATCACTCAACATTACAAAGAAAACTACGACAAACTATACAGACGAGCCTCTAGGTCTTTGCAGGATTATTCTCTGTCTGAAGATTGTGTTCAAGAAGCCTATGAACGTGCCTTGAAATATTACAAAAACTCAGAGAACGATAACTTTGAGGCTTGGTTTAATCGTGTATTCTTCAATACAACACTCAAGTATCTTGGGTTTATCCGGTCTAGGGGTGTTACAGAGGATGTTGTACTTACGGAAGACATCCCACTACCTATGGAGTTTATCTCGGATTACAAGGATTACATTGTAAATGAGATTAGCAAGTATTCATCAAAAGTTAAACTAAGGGAAGTATTAACTTTGTACGTCATTAAAGGTTATTCTGCGGATGAAGTTCACACGCTTACTGGTGTTGGTATTAGTTCTATTAAACAAAATGCCTTTCAATTCAAAAAAAGACTTAAAGAGTCCTGTACAATTGGAGAAGAAAATTGACTTTTGAGCAATGGTTTGACCAACAAAATCTCGGAGATTATCTAGAACTCAATTACGAGTTTTTAGAGAAATCCTTTAAGGACTTTGCAAGAGATGCTTGGGAAACAGCCTTTGAAATTGGGGAAAATGTGGCCTGTGAAGGGGCCTACAATGACGGATACAACGAAGGCTACCATGCGGGGAAAGACAGCACTGAAGAAGTAGAAAAAGCTTACAAAGATGGTCATTCTGAGGGGTTCAAAGAGGGTTTGAATTTTAAGATGGAAGATTTTGTATAATGGATTTTACCTCACCTATCGAGGTAGAAATAAGTTTCTACTCTAACGGCGATGCAGAACGTCATCTTGAATTAGTTAATGAGTTGAAAGGTACTGCTCCTAGTAGGTATATTCGCTACGATAAATTTCATGGCGTATGCGCCGAGAATAGTAAATTAGACCTAAAGCTAAAAGACGCAGAAGCTAAGATTAAAGAGCTGGAAAAAATTTTAGGGGATTTTGTATAATGAGAGAAGTTGTAATTAATAGGTGCTATGGTGGGTTTGACCTGAGCGAAGAGGCTCAAGAACTTTACCTAAAACTTAAGAACATCACTAGTTATTCCACAGTTGAGTATTTCTACGACCATCATCTAAACCGACACGACCCCATTCTTGTTTCCGTAGTCAAACAATTGGGGGATAGAGCCAATGGGTCTTTTGCTGACCTAAAAGTTGTAGAAGTTCAAGGTCGTTACCGCATCAACGAGTACGATGGATTTGAGACTATTGAAGAAGAAGGGAGATGGCTGTAAAAATGAAAATTTTACACATTGACTTCGGTGGTCCCATGAAACCCACGGTGTACGAAGTATCGAGTATTGAGGTAAAATCACAAGATTGTGATGATGGGTCTTCGTATGGGTATCTTACTTTTGTAACCGATAGTGGACTGATCTATGCAACTTGTGTATGGCTACCTCTTGCAGCCCCTCCAAAATATACACAAGGTCAAGATTTAACTAATATTGCTTTAGTCGCAATTTGTCCTGATAATTTCTAGGAGATTAACTTGCCTGTCTTTGACACAGAAGGAAATTCACTAAGACCAACTAAATTCCATGCAGTGTCATACCAAGACGGAGACTCAATCACTTCCATCACCACTCATGCAGGGATGAGAGAGTGGCTAGAAAGTCAAGACTTGCTAGTTGGGCATAATATTCAGGGTTGGGACATTCCAGAACTCACTCGTGTCCTCGGTTGCACAATCAAAGCACAGGTCATCGACACTCTTGCCCTCTCGTGGTACCTATTTCCAGAACGTGTAAGACATGGCTTGGAAAGCTGGGGAGAAGACTTCGGTGTACCTAAGCCCCCCATTACAGACTGGGAAAACCTCTCTCTTGAAGATTATGTACACAGATGCGAAGAAGATGTAAAAATTAACATCAAACTCTGGAACAAGCAACGTGAGTATCTCTCTAAGCTCTACCTTGTACCAGAAGAAGAGGTGGTCAATCTCCCCATTATCAAATATCTGTCCTTCAAGATGAACTGTGCTGCCATGCAGAAGAAAAGCAAATGGCGTCTTGATGTTGATTTCTGTAAGGAGACATTAGCAAAACTCATCCCGGCCAAACAAGAGAGGGAAGAAGCTCTCCGTCTTGTCCTTCCACCAACACCAATCTATGCTAAACGAGAGCCTCCTGCAAAGCCCTACAAGAAGGATGGGACGCCCTCCGTCACCGGAGCTAGGTGGTTGGAGCTTCTGAGGCAAGAAGGGCTTCCAGAGGGCCATACAGAGCCTGTGAAGGTCATTGTAGGGTATGAGCCACCTAAGCCCACGTCTCACGCCCAACTCAAGGACTGGCTATTCAGTCTTGGCTGGGAGCCTGCAACATTCAAATACGTTAGAGAGGATGATGGAACTCAACGTGCTATTCCACAAATACAAGCAGAAGATGAAGACAAGAATAAAATTCTATGTCCCTCTGTTGAACTCTTGGCTGAGAGAGAACCTGCTGTATCTGCTCTTACTGGCCTCTTTGTCATTAATCATAGAATCTCAATTCTAGAGGGATTTCTAGAGAACGAGAGGGATGGATTTCTAGAGGCTGATATTCAGGGACTGACAAATACACTAAGGTTCAAACACAAGGTGATTGTAAATCTCCCCGGTGTAGACAAGCCCTACGGTAAAGAAATTCGTGGATGTCTCATCGCTGGAGAGGGCTACGAACTTTGTGGTAGTGATATGAACTCTCTAGAAGATATGACTAAACGTCATTATATATTTCCATACGACCCAGACTACGTAAAGGAAATGTCAAAGCCAGGTTATGACCCGCACCTCGACCTAGTTAAAATTGCTGGCACAATTACACAAGAACAGATTGACCAACATAATCTAGATAAAGCTGCGGGTAAGGTTAGTGCTATTGCACATTTGAGAAAACCTGCAAAGATTGTTAACTACAGCAGTACATACGGAATTGGTGCCCCCAAACTTGCTCGATCTATGGGTGTGTCAGTAAAAGAGGCCAAGAGACTGTTAGATGCCTTTTGGAAAAGGAACTGGGCTATCGAAGCATTTGCCAAAAGTCTTACAGTAAAAACAATAAATGACCAATCGTGGTTATATAATCCAGTTTCTAAATTTTGGTATACACTTAGAAATGAGAAAGATCGGTTTAGTACAGCAAACCAGTCAACAGGTGTTTATTGCTTCGATACATGGATTAGATTTGTGCTAAAAGCACGACCACAACTAACTGCACAGTTTCACGACGAGGCTGTGTGGGAAATTAAGAAAGGTCATAGGGAAGACATGGAAAAAATTATTCTCTCAGCCCTTGACAAAACCAATAAAAAGCTTAAGTTAAACGTAACCCTTGGTGTAGACATTCAGTTTGGACAGTCTTACAGCCAAATTCATTAAAGGAAGATAAATGAGCGGATTTAACGCTAAAGAAGTCCCTATGGGGAATGACAACAACGACCGCCCCGAACCTATGGAACCCGGTACATATGGTGCCCGTCTGGTTCAAATTCTCATTCTTGGGGTGCAGCCCCAACGAGAATTTAAGGGAGAGGCCAAACCACCTAAACTTGAGATTATGCTCACTTATGAGTTTAACGACGAGTTTATGAAAGACGAAGACGGGGAAGATATTCTTGACAAACCTCGTTTGCTGTCAGAGACAATGCCCTTCAACAACCTTGCAGCAGAACTTGCCAAATCTACCAAACGCTATTACGCCTTTGACGCCAAGGGTGAATACGATGGCGACTGGTCTCAGTTGATTGGTGCCCCTTGTATGGTCACTGTAGTTGTTGACGAGGGCAAAGGTAAGAACGCAGGTAAGAAGTACGAGAACGTAGCTGCCGTCACTGCTATGCGTCCTAAAGAGGCTGCTAAGGCCCCTGCTCTTGTCAACCCAAGTAAACTGTTTGACTTCTACAATCCTGATATGGAAGTGTTTAATAAGCTTCCTCAGTGGTTGCAGGATAAGATGAAGGGTGCTGTTGACTTTGGTGGGTCTGCTCTTGAAGCGGCTCTTGGGGGGGAAGAAATCCCCCTGCCTGCGAAGACGCTTAAGAAAGCTGCTGTAAAAAAAGTTGTAGCAAACAATGACGACCTTGATGGGGATGATGTTGAGTGGTGAGCTTTGAAGAAAAGCTCTCTGCCAAACTTAAAGGGTTGGGCTATACATTGATTAGCTTTGAGGTCGGTGTAGACGGGTGTGATCGCGGGAAAGTGACTGATGGTAGTGATTATGCCTATTTTGCTTATCACTTTGCTGCTTCTAAAATAACCTATGGTGATTTTATAATTAATAAAATCATAGCTTGCGTCAAAGAACAGTTTAAATTAACTCACAAATAAGTTGTGAAGAAAGGTATCATGCAGCCTCTTGTAGATTCTGATGTCTTGTTGTATGAGATAGGGTTTTCCTCCCAGAGAGAAGAGGACGGAGTGATTGTCCCCTCTTCTTGGGAATTTACTCAAGACTTGTTTGACAAGAAGATTGCTCTTATATGTGATGAAGTGGGGGCTACACAACCCCCTCTTCTCTTTCTCACCAACACCCCACGTATTAACAAGCTTCTCAATCGTGAACGTAAGCGGCAAAATAAGCCTCCCGTAGAACACGTAGATAATTTCAGAAATGAGATTGCTAAAGAGAAGGTGTACAAGGGTACAAGAAAAGCAGATAAGCCATTCCATTTTTACAATCTGTTGGCTTATGTATTGGCTTCCTATCAAACACGTATTCACGAAGGGGGGTTAGAGGCTGACGATTTTATGTGTATTGAACAATTCTCTCGTCTAGACACTAGAGACACTGTTATCTGCTCTCGTGATAAGGATGTTCGTCAGTGTCCGGGACTTCATTATAGCTGGGAGTGTGGCAAGCAACCATCAATCGGGCCAATCTATGTGGAACCACTAGGCTTCTTAGAAAAGAAGGAAGACGGTAAAATATGGGGTGTAGGTCATAAGTTCTTCTACTACCAACTTATTGTGGGAGACACAGTTGACAACATTGGGGGTATTAAGGGGAAGGGTCCAGCCTTTGCTTTCAAGCTTATACATGACCTAGAGACAGAACGTCAATGCTATGAACATGTAGCAGAATTGTACATCAAAGCACATGGAGACGACTGGAAAGAGAAACTGTTAGAGCAGGCTCGATTGCTGCACATGGTAAGGGAACTTAACGAGGATCATTCGCCAAAAATGTGGCTGCCACCTAGAAAGGATAAAGAATGATTGGTAGTGAATATGTTACTTGGTCTATCGCTTGCCTGACCTGCGGTTTTACAGGCGAACACTCAGTACGAGGAACTGACGGACTACCAAAGGTAGATAAGTGTAGGTGTCCTAAATGCTCTAACTCAGCCTATGTTCTTCGCCCTTTGCGTGAAAGATTTGTTATAGAGGCTTTGTGTAAGGAAGTTGTTAAACTAAAACTAGATTTAATGGACTTGCAAAGTATGGGAGAGCAGATGGAAGAACTTCGTGTGTTGGTATATAATTTAAGGGGTAAAGAATGAGAGACATCTATCTTACTTCTGATACACATTTCTTTCATCACAACATCATCAAATATTGTAATAGGCCATTCGAGTCTGTCGCACACATGAATGAAATTCTAATCCAAAATTGGAATAGTGTTGTAAAACAAGGGGATATTGTCTACCATCTTGGTGATGTGGCTATGAGCTATCAACCGGAAGAGTTTAAGAAACTCTGGCCTCGACTAAATGGCCGAAAAAGACTTATCGTTGGTAATCACGACGATGTTAAATTCCTATCTTCTGGGGGGTTCTTTGACAAGGTAATGATGTGGCGTGTGTTTATGGATCAGAAACTTCTCCTCACTCACGTACCTGTACAGGAAGACAGCATTCATGAACGCATTGTGCGGGCCGGTGGCTACAATATTCATGGACACACTCACGACAACGGAAGTCCAAAAGGCCCCTACAAAAGTGTATGTGTAGAGTTAACTAATTACACACCCGTTAATATAGAGGAGTTAGTAAATGAGTCTAAAATTTCGTAAAAACCTGTTGTGATTGAAGCCGTACAACTAAGGCCAGATAATTTAGAAAAACTTCATAATTTTCTTGTCGGCGAGAAAACAACGTACACATATTCCCACATGAACAATAAATTAAGTATCCTTACATTGGAGGGCACAATGACCGCTTCCACAAATGATTGGATTATTCGGGGAGTAAATGGGGAACTTTATCCTTGTAAGCCTGATATTTTTGAAAAGACTTATGAACTTGTTAAAGATGAGGAGTTAACGAATGACTAAAATTACAATTCCAGACGCAGTCTGGATTACCAAAAAAGAATACGACCGACTAATGAAAGACAGTAGTGATCTTGCCAAACTTCATGCAGGTGGGGTAGATAATTGGGAGTGGTACGTTACGAAAGTCTTTGGTGACGAGGAAGAAGAAGAGGATGACAAATGACTAAAATTGTAAGACTTGTCTTTAACAATGCAGATGCAACACCTAAAAGTAGTGTGCTAGACGTGGCAGAAGAAAACGTATCAGATATTATGAATTGGTACGGAGCTTACTTTGCCGGAGACAGATATACGGTAACAGTTGACGGCAGAAATATCCGAATGGATGGTAATGGTGGGATGGCTAAGTGACACTTAGAGTAAGGATTTCTATTGTACCTTTCGGTGCTGAAGATCAAGAACGAGAGATTCATCAAATCAACATCTCTAATCTTGCATCGCTAGGTTTAGGTTTATGTGAATACGGAGTAGAGGTGGACAGATACAAAACAGATAGCTATGACTTTAAGATTACGCATCAAAGACAAGACGGACCCCTAGTTCTTGTAAATAAAGTTCTAACGGAGTTAAATAATGATTAAAGGTTTTATCTTATTGTTTCTTTTGAACGAGAACCCACTTGTCCTTGCCGCTCCCCACACATTTGACACTGTTCAAGAGTGTCTGCAAGAAGGTGATGCTGTTGCACCTGTTCTTGCTAAGGAACAAAAAGAGGGAGTTGTTGTGTCATATTTGGTTGTGTGTGGAGTGACGAGTGAGCTTGTTGAGGTAGGTGAAGAGGGGTGAGTGAAAAAGAACGCCCGTACAATGACGGCAAGTGGACACAAGGACAAATGAACAGTTTCATCAAGAGTCTCTTACGTAGTGGGACACGACGATGGGGGCCAAAAAATGAGACACTTAAGAAGGCTAGGGTAGAGAAAGGAAAATATCTCTGTAATGGGTGTAAAACAGTTGTGCCCGTTACTGTTGTTAAAGATGGAAAACGTGTTCGCTTTGTACAAGTGGATCATGTCATTCCCGTAGTGGATTCAGATACAGGATTTGTCTCTTGGGACAACTACATTAATAGAATGTTTTGCAACTCGGATAACTATCAGTTGCTCTGCTCTGACTGCCATTACAGCAAGACTTCAAGTGAACGTATGATTGCGACAGAACGCAAAAAGAGAGATAAAAATACAAATGGATAATTTTAACACCATTGAATACCAACCACTCCGTACCTATAATCGCTGTGTCATGATGTTTAACATTATGGAAGACAGTGGTATGCCTGCCGCAGTTGCATATCTCAAGCAATTCTCAGACAAAGAGAAAACAGAAATGCTCGACGTGTACAACCAAGTGAAGAAATACGGTGCAGAGGAAGTTAAGCGCAATCTAATTCGTACAATGCCCCTCCAAGATGAGGAAGAAGAGATTGAATGAAGAAGAAATCATCTATGTCATCCTTCATGACTGGCAAGACGAAACTGGATTTGGAAGTAGTGTAATGACTGCATTTAAGAACGAACTAGATGCAGATCGTTACCTGCTTCTGTTGGCTAAAGTAGATGCAAAGATTTCCTACGACCCAGAGTCTCAACAACGATACACTGTACAAAAAGTGAGACTCAACTGATGGGTAAAACAGTCATTGTTTATACTTGCAGCCACGCCGATCCGAGTTGCTCTAACGAACGATTTAACTGGCTTGGTGATTTGATTGAAGACGTTAAGCCTGATTATACAATTGATCTGGGGGATGGCGCAGACATGCGCTCCCTCAATACCTTCGACACTCGCTATCCGCAGGCCATTGTTGCTCAGTCTTACCAGAAAGATATTGAAGCCTACAATGACTCTCAAGATCGTCTGTGGAGTCGCTACAAGCTTTCTAAGAAGAAACGACCCTTCCGTATTGGGTTTGCCGGGAACCATGAATTTAGAATAAATAGAGCCGTAGCACATGATCCTCGTCTTGAGGGCGATAAATATGGCATCTCTTTCTCCCACCTTCAAACAGATCACTGGTTCGATGAGTATCACGAATACGTTAATTCCGCCCCCGCACTCGTTTCTTACGACGGTGTACTATACGGGCATTATGTTAGCACTGGGAATTTTGGTAGTGCTATGTCAACTAAGCATCATGGCTATTCTCTTACTGAAAAGCTGGCCTGCTCTGCTACTGTCGGTCATAGTCATAAATTCCATTATTTCCGTAAAGCTGACGCTCGACCTTCTCCGATTAATGGCCTCGTTGCGGGGTGTTTTAAGGGACAAGAAGAGGACTGGGCCGGGCAAGCAAATGGGGATTGGAGTAAAGGCGTGGTCATCAAAAGAGAAGTAGAAAAGGGCGACTACGACTTACAATGGATTTCTATGAAAGCATTGGAGCGTATGTATGGATAGTGCTATCTATTTTATCATTCTTGTTGTTTTTGTATTCTGGATGATTGGGGGGTTTAGAAAGTGATAGACCGTGCGCTAGAACTTTTGCTTTTTATTGGGGTAGGCTCTGGAATTATCTTGATGTTCTTGATTGGCCTTGATGTTTTGTTAAGGACTTGCGGATGACCGACATTACAATTATCGTGGAGTACAAAGATGTCTGAAGACCAGATTAAAGTGGAGCTACTCAGCTACATGGGAGACGACTTAAGTGTGGTTAACGCCGCACGAGTGAGTTTTAATAAACAAAGCTACTGGGATGTTTCTAATGAGTCATACGAGCTACCAGACAAAGACGCCAAGCTTATCCACTATCTTGCTAAACACAAACACTATTCTCCCTTCGGCCATTGCTTTGCCTCTTTCCGTATTACTGCTCCGATCTTTGTGTGTCGCCAACTTGTTAAGCATGAATACTTGCGTATGAATGAAGTGAGTAGGAGGTATGTAGATACGCCACCTGAGTTTTACACACCCGACATGTGGAGAGGTAAGGCTGTAGATAAGAAACAAGGTAGCAGTGAAGACGTTATCACTACTATGAATACAAAATCTGATCCTTTTATGTACCCTATCGACCTGTTTATCGATGAGCATCATCACGATTGTCTGTCCCTGTACAAAGGTATGTTAAAGGCTGGTGTGGCACCAGAACAAGCTAGGTCTGTGCTTCCCCTTTCGATAATGACTTCTTGGTGGTGGAGTGGGTCTATGGATGCTTTTGCCAACATGTGTAAGCTTAGGCTTAAAGAAGATACACAATACGAAACACGTCTTGTAGCACAACAAATTAGTGACTATATGTCTAATCTTTATCCTATTTCATGGGGAGCTTTGTTAAATGAAACTGACTAAAGAGTACCTATCACAATGGCTTGAAGCTATTCGAGATGGTTATGCAGTCACTGTTGTAGAGCCGGAAGAAGCTCTAGGTAATAAGTGGATTATCTGTGTAGAAAATCCAAAGTGGGACGGCAGTGATAACTACTTCCCTGTACTTGCTATTGAGGTGCCAGAATGACTCTTAAAGTACGTGTAGTTGATTTGCCCGAAGGTTGGTTATACGGCTTCCCCAAGCCTATGCCCGCAATCACTTTGTACAAAGACAGAGTGAAGTGGTTTTTGTTGCAAGGCTATCCGCAGGAACTTATCGACCAAGGAATGTTACAATATTGTCGCTATTGGGATGAGGAGATTGAAGATGTCAAAGACATTTAATGCTAAGATTGTAATGAACGATAAGCTTGACTGTTACCATGAAGAAGACATTGTTAAGCAAAACTGGCCATACCTTGTCCCTTTCCTCACCCGGCGTCATGGGGTTAACAAAGGGGAGATTAATCTAGAAGATGGTGCAATCATTATTACATGGTCGTACAAAGACACAGACGAAGATGAATACACAGGGGATGACGAGGGGTGGAACGAAGCTTATGATTACACAACTTGACCTTTTTGACTACTGGACCCCAGACGACCCAGAGGAATGTATGCCCAAAACTACACGAGAACAACTTGTTAAAGAGTTTCATGAAGCCTTCGGACATAAGGTGGCCCCTGCTGAGATTAAGCCTAAAGACATAGACCTGCGACAGAAACTTCTCCAAGAAGAGTTTATGGAGGTGATTGAGGCCATGTGGCAGTGGTCTAACGATGGAAGGAACCACAAAGCATACCGCCTAGCCCTTCTCAAAGAGATTTGTGACCTTCAATATGTTTTGTCTGGCCTAGCTGTAGAACTGGGCTTAGATGTAGAGAAAGCTTTTCGTAGGATTCACAAGAGTAATATGAGTAAGCTTGACGATAATGGCAAGCCTATCTATCGTGATGATGGAAAAGTGCTAAAGTCAAAGAACTACAAAGCACCTAATTTAGAGGACTTAATTTAATGTGTATAGTGAGTAATGTCGGGGATTATTGGAAGGATGACTTTTCAAAAAGATATCCACATATTGATCCCTATGCCCCACGCATTTGGCCTATCACTACAAATGGAACAACAGTTTTTAACCCACAAGAAGAGATTGCAAAGCTCCGTAAAGAGATGGAAGAACTTAAACTTCTTCTGTTGGCTGCTAAACGATACGACGAAAAGATGGGTGAACCTGATTGTGAGATGGATGCTAAGGTGATCCTGATTAAGCAGATTGCAAAACTTGTTGGGGTTGACATGAAAGATGTTTTTGGTGATGGATCAGGCGTTTCCTGAGCCTGTTGTAGGAGAAACATACGACAGTTACTATCGTCGAGTAGACAAATATCTAAAAGAACTTGCAAAAAGATTAGAGGAAAAACTTTGACAGAACTTAAAACAGACTATCAATCTTTTATACATACCTCTAGGTATGCTCGTTGGATGGAGAAAGAAAATCGCAGGGAAACTTGGTCAGAGACTGTAGGTCGTTACATTCAGAATGTTGTCTCTGGTAAGGTTGATGAAGACACCCAAAATCAACTCCAACAAGCTATTGAAAACACAGACATTATGCCCTCTATGCGAGCCTTGATGACCGCAGGAGAAGCCCTCAATCGTGACAACACATGTGCCTACAATTGTGCCTACCTCACTGTAGACAATGTTAAGTCATTCGATGAAGCTATGTTTATCCTTCTCTGTGGTACGGGAGTTGGTTTCTCTGTAGAACGACAGTATGTACAGAAGCTCCCAGAGGTTCCACAACTGTACAAGAGTGAAACAACGATTGTTGTACACGATAGCAAAGAGGGGTGGGCAAAGGGTCTACGTCAGCTTATTAGCCTCTTGTACGCTGGTGAGATTGCCAAGTATGACACAAGCAGGGTGAGGCCAGCAGGAGCTAAACTTAAGGTGTTTGGTGGTAGGGCATCTGGTCCCGGTCCTCTGGAAGAGTTGTTTAGGTTCATTATCAGTACATTCTCCGAGGCACAGGGTCGAAAGCTTTCTTCTATGGAATGCCACGACATTATGTGTAAGATTGGTGAAGTGGTGGTAGTTGGTGGAGTGCGTCGCTCTGCTATGATTAGCCTTAGCAATCTCTCTGATGATCGTCTACGCTATGCAAAGAGCGGACAATGGTGGGAGAACAATCCACAACGAGCATTGTCTAATAACTCTGTAGCATATACAGAACGACCAGAGATTGAGACATTCCTTCGTGAGTGGACTTCTCTCGTTGCAAGTAAAAGCGGGGAGCGTGGCATTGTTAACCGAGTTGCCCTTAAGAAGCAGGCTGCTCGTAACGGGAGACGTAAAACAGATTATGAATTTGGTGTTAACCCCTGTGCTGAAATTATCCTTCGTCCAAATTCTTTTTGCAATCTAACAGAGGTAGTTGTACGTAAAGAAGACACGGTACAAACGCTTAAAGAGAAGGTCCGTCTCGCTACTATTCTTGGTACAATTCAGTCAACCTACACTCACTTCCCGTACCTTCGTAAAATCTGGAAAGATAACACAGAAGAAGAACGTCTACTTGGTGTAAGCCTTACTGGCATTATGGATAATTTAGCTATGTCTGGTACAGGGGATAAAGTTGCTCTTGCAGGGAAGTTAAGTTGTCTAAAGACCGTCGCTATAGAAACAAATGCAGAGTGGGCTGATAAGCTAGGTATCGCACGATCTGTTGCTGTGACCACGGTAAAGCCCTCTGGTACGGTGAGCCAGCTTGTAGATAGTGCCAGTGGTATCCATGCCCGTCACAGTGATTATTACATCCGCACTGTTCGGGGAGATAACAAAGACCCGTTGACACAATTCATGAAAGATCAGGGTGTGCCTAGTGAACCTGATGTGATGAAACCTGCCAGTACAACAGTCTTTAGTTTTCCTATGAAGTCTCCTGTGGGTGCTGTAACTCGTAATGACATGACAGCCATTCAACAACTGGAACTGTGGCTGTTGTACCAACAGCATTGGTGTGAACATAAGCCCTCGATTACAGTGACTGTCCGGGATCATGAGTGGATGGAAGTTGGGGCTTGGGTGTATAAACACTTTGATGAAGTGAGTGGTGTAAGTTTCCTTCCTCATTCTGACCACACCTACCAACAGGCTCCATATCAAGAGGTTGGGCAGAGAGAGTATGAAGAACTTCTTAAGTTGATGCCCAAGAAAATTAATTGGGAAAAACTGTCGGATTACGAGAAAGAGGATAATACAAAATCAAGCCAGACATTTGCTTGCACCGGCGATATATGTGAAATTGTGGACATAACATGAAGTATGTAGTAGTTTGGGGTAAAATTTGGCCTCCTTAGTGGAACAAGTTAATGCGCTTGTTGCGCAGGGTTGGACCCTGCAGGGTGGTGTAGCTGTACTGACAGAACCCCATTTCTTTTACCAAGCAATGATTAAGCAGGAGTTAAAATGAGTGCATTAGATACGCAAGCTGGGTACAAGCACGATGCAGAAAAACTACGATATGATCTTATTCCCCCAGAAGCAATGGAAGAGCTTGCAAAAGTCCTGACTCACGGCGCTACTAAATACGAAGATCATAACTGGGCTAGGGGTATGAAGTGGGGCAGAGTATTTAGTGCCCTCATGAGGCATATGTGGTCTTGGTGGAAAGGGGAAAATGTAGACCCTGAAACTGGATACAGCCATCTTAGTCATGCCCTCTGTAACTTAGTATTTCTCGTTACATACGAACAACGCAAGATGGGGCAATTTGATGACCGTTTTGTTGGTCCTATGTATCGTGCTGAAATTAGACCTTGGGATAATGTAGTACAAAAGAAACAGGACTTAATGCCGGGACAAGTAGTGGTTGTGCCAAAAGGTGCAAAGTATCTTTAATGGATAACAATAAGATTTTGGAGAATACATAAAACGAACTCTTGAACAACTATTAGAACTGCGGGCTGATACAGAAGCTCGAATTGTAGAGGCTAAAAAAGATGACGAACCCCACCCAGATGAATAACTCTATGAGATGTTTCTTAAAGAGGGTTATGAAGAGACTTTAAGGCTAATTGACGAGAAGATTGCCTCCTATGGATGAAGAATGGACTTTTTCTTATAAGAACTCAAGAGGCAAAGTAGTTACTAGAACTATATCCGTAACTCCAAAGCAAATGGCCATGCTGGCCACACAAAAACTCATCCAAATCATGCAAAATTTTTCTGAAGATGAAGACTCAATGGATGAAGTTTTGTCTGTTTATGTAACTGTCAAAAAATAAACAATAAAAAAAGGACGGCCCCGGCAATCAAGCTGAGGTCGTCCTTCTTCATTTCTAGGGGCTGACAGCAGCCTTTGTTGCTGCTGTAGTTTCTTTAATCCAAAACTCCATCATCTCAATCTGAGGGATGGTAAGTTCATGGTCTTTGACACCACCAAGGTTAAATCTCTGTTTTGCCTGGATACGAAGGTCTTCGTCCTTAGAGAGCCATTTACGTTGAGCATTACGTGTTGCTCCGTCAAAGGTTTCTTTAGCGAGAATCTCCCGCATGTCTGCCTTAACCTGTTTCATCAATGCGCGGACTTGTCGTTGTCTTGTACGTTGATTACTCTCTTTCCAAAGAGGGCTATTGATAAGTCTTGTGGCCCTTGCTTCTAACATAGGAGTAATCTCCTTGTTCATCAAAGCATCCCATTCAGGAATACCTGTACGCTCCTGCTGAGTCCACAGTGGAAAGTTAACCATATTCAACATACGGTCAGCATTAGTCAGAGGTTGTTCTTCCCTAGTACCAGAGGTGATACGTCTAATAGGGTTAGCTTCCCGTTGATCTCCCGGCTTAGTGAGGGCTTGCAGGGGTGGTCCCATGCTCTTACGACCATTCTCGTCCGGCTCTGTGAAAAGATTAAAGAAACTGTCTAGGTACCTAAAGGTGTTAGCCAAAGCTAAGTCTGCCCCACGGAGTTGCTTACGGTCTATCAATACATCACTGTTCTGAGCAACTCCGACAGCAGTGTTAATAGGTTCAAAAGGACGAGTGAAGCCTGATACAATATCTCCACCAATAAAAGTAGCAAAGGTAGAGAGAATATCAGTGAACTCCCTTTGTTCTACCTCACTGTCTGTGATGGATAGCATGTATTTAGCAAGGTCCTCTACCCCACCCCCGACACCAGCCTGTCGATACAACTGTGCAATAACAAGCTGTGTACCAGCGTCACGAATTAGTTCCTTAGTAGCAGCCTTTTCTCCCCTCATCATAAGGGAAGCAATTCGTCCAAGAACTTGAAACGGAGCAATAGGAGAAAGGTTATCGTTGTTAACAATAGCCCCGGTAGAGTCCATGTCCTGATTCCAAGACAAGCCCTTTTTCTCTTTCTCTGTCTGTATATTAGCAAAGTGGGCAATGGCCAGCATACCTACAGTGACTTTAGCTAATGTTTGTTGTGCCTCGTCTGAACCAAGTTCATTGAGAGCACCCTTCGTCAGAAGACCCTTCTTAATCATACGATTGGCAAGGGGTACTACAGCAAATGGACTATACTCTAGAGTAAACGCGAGGGCGTTATTCATGAAACGTCCAAATGGGAAGATAAACCCAAGACCGGGGAGAGACGACAGACTTTCCACAGCCTTTGCAAAAGGAGACAACATGTATCCTCTGGTGTAGTCCATAGAGAATGTATCTTTAAGACCTTTCTCCACAGCACCTTGCCAGACATCATCAGAGATTTTATGAGCCTGCCCTTCATCAAGAAGTTGAGCAAGTCCCTTGTCATATTTTAAACGAACAAGACGATCTAGTTCAGTCATTACACTAATACTCTTAGTGTATGTGTCTTGAATATTCATGCCAGAGATAGTGGCAGCTTTATTAAGATAACCCTCTGTCCGCTTGACTACACGACCCTTGGGGTTAAGACCAAAATTCTCTGGACCCCCAGTCTCCAATCCAAAGGTACTCTCCCCAATCATCTTTTGATATTTCTTGGGAGCCTCTTTGAAGAGAGCTTCAGCAGCTTCCCTTGTGGTGTACGGGTCAAGCAAGGTACGAGCCTTATACACTTGTGCCGCCATCATCTGTCTTGAGCGACGCAGTGCTTCCTTAGAAGCAGCTTGTCCTGCCTTGGTTGGTATAAGGGCTGCCACAGCCCCGTAGCCGCCCACTGAGGCCGCTTGTATAACTTCGGCTAGGGAGGTAAAGGCATTTGCAGCCACCCACCCCTTGACGTTCACAGCCGTTGTGGCGGGGTGCGACACTAGGGCACGTCTCCACACATTCTGGATATAACCGATCACATCAGGGTCTGGTGCTTTGTCAGCAGCTTTTTCAGCAGCACCTTTCAGGATGGCATTATTAGCTTCAATACCAATCCTGACACTCTCTTTTAACTTCCTAGCAGTACGAGAGGCAAGCTCAAGAACCTGACCACCCTCGCTCATAGCAGTTGCTACAAGGTTAACTGTATCATCCCAGGATACACCGTAGGATTTCTTAAAAGCTACATCGAGCTCTGCTTTAGCTTTTACAGGGAGGTCAAGAGCAAACGACACCACTTGTTGCATAACAGGGGGAGCGTCCATACTGGTGTCGATTGCAATGCCTGCATCATCCATCATGCCTTTGAGCAATCCACCCTTGCCGTCTTCTGCGTCTCCAAGCAAGTTACGAGTGACATCCATACGGAATTTAGAACTATCGCTGACATCTTTACCAGCAGCAACAGCCTCTTCCCAAGGAGCCATACGCTCTTGAAACTTAGTGGCCATTGCCTGAGCAGCAGGGGCAGCCTTAGCTTGATTAACCCTACGTTCAGCGACACGCCCGGCTACAACTTTCTCCGACACCTTATCAAGGCCAGATGTACCACGGAGGGCGAAGGGAAGATAAGACACTCCCCCACCAATAATACCAGCCGCAGCTACAACCGCAGTCTGAAGGGGGTCATACTCTTCTTGATTGCCAACATCAATCTGAGCTTTTTGTACACCCAAGTTCTGACCAATACCCATACCAATATCAGTGGCAGCAGCAATGCCTGCCTTCTTCAGTTCAAGACTACGAGCAGCTCTAAATATTACATCATCAGCAGCTTTGACACCAGCAGCCTTAGCAATCTCTCTTGTAGCACCAACCTTCAATGCCTCTCGAATAGCGGCTTTCTTTGCAACTTCTACAGCAGATTTAGTGGCTGCATTAGCCGTAACCTTAGCACTACCCCCAAGAACAACTTTGCCAACACCCAGACCAAGCCAGCTAGAGGGGCTAGACAAGACAGCACCAGCGTAATCTGCTACACCATCTACAGCACCGTACAAACCGTCATTAACGAAGACATTACCAAGAGAGTCATACACCTGATATGCAGACCCTGCAATAGCTTTACCCTCGGGTTGTTGGTCTGAGAGCCAACGTAACTCCCCTACTGTCCACACTTCATTTGTGTTAAAATAACGCATGTGATTGATGAAATCATCGTACACTTCATCGTCTGGCAAGTCTTGAAATTGCTTACCTTTACGAGACATCATATAAGAACGAATCTTCAACATGTCTTCAGGGCTATTACGAATTTCATCAGCAGTCTTAGGGACAGGTTCAGCCTTTTTCCCAATGGGCCTTTTAGGCGCAACTTGGAGGATATTCCTAGGCTCTTTTGGAGCAACTTGAATTAGCGCAGATTTAGGTCTCTTGGGAGCAACTCGGATAATTTCAGGCTCTTGAGGAGATTCAGCCTCTGCTAGTTGTACTGTCTCTGGTTGTGGCTGAGGATTTAGAGGTCTTGCATTCTTAGGTACAGGATTTTTAGGGGTGTCTACAGACTTGATAAACCTTGGCTTAAAATCCCTTGGGTCTGATACGTCAATCGGAGCCTTGATTGGAGCTTTTGTATAAGCCGGTTTAAAGTCTGTAGTCGCCATTTCATTCCTCTTGAATTAGAACATATAGTTCTTTTCCGGTTTCATCTTCGTACACAGCATAAGTTTGATCTTGCAGTTCTTGTACACCCACAAAGTTGAAGAGCTTTCCTTCTGTGGTGAAGCTTTCCGGGGGGTCTTCTCCCGGATTAAGGCTTGGTACAGCACCAAAGGAGGGGTTAACATGTAAGTTAGATTCACCAGCCATTATAGAATCAAAGTCAGCTCCTAGACGTTGCGAGGCATCTGATGTAACCTCTTCTTCCACCACATCGGGGACAGACATTTCTTGTGGAGTTGACGTGTCAACCAGTCCCAACTCTTCTGCTGAGTATGCGTAGATATTGCCGAACTCATCTTCAAATGAGTATCCGTCAGCGCCCTCTTCTCCCGTAAAGACTAAGACTGAGTCACCCATCTGAATTTTATTTGGTACAGCGATCTGTGAAGTAATGGGTGGGTCGTTGGGTTCAATTGGAGTTGTAGTAACCCCCATCTCTTCGATTGGAGTTGTAGTGATCTCTGTTTCTGCAACAGGAAGATATTTAGCAATATTCGGTATGCGTTGGATGTCGTCAGGTCCAAATGTTGACAGCAATTCAGCAGCGGCGTTCCGTCTTGCTGCATCAGTTACTTCTTGGGTACGTTCAATACCCTCCCTCAAACCAGATTGTACTTGCTCTTCAACACTAGAGTTAAACAAATCCATGTACGACTTAACAGTGGAGGGGCTGAGAGGTTTTGCAGTTGCAGCCGATGTCGCTAAACCACCCACTTCAGCCTGCGCAGCAGCCTCTCTCCTAGAAATTTCCTCAAGGTCAACAGTAAGACCAGTGTCTCCAAGGGGTCTGGTAGAACCAGCATCAATCATAGCATTCAGTTCAGAGGCCGAGTATCCTCCTGCTACCTCTGTATTGCCAAGACGTTCGTTTGCTCGTTCCATAGCATTGTAACCAAAACCAGAGGCTACGAATGCAGAAAATGGATCACCTCCCTCCGACTTGGTAGATTGCAGGTTGGAGGGATACAGACCAACTGCTCTTTCCAAAAATACACTAAGTGGTTCATCGCTGGGTTTAATATCGTTGGAGAACTTATAAACATTCTTCCAGAAATCTTCATCAACTTTTACTCCATTAGCAACAGAGTCAGCATAGAGTTGGTAGGCTTGATTAAGGGTTTCAGGTCCTTCGTTAACTAATCCCCTTAACACATCGTCGGGCATGTTTGCTTGAACTTTAAGATTATTTGCCACAGAAGTAACTTGTCTGAGGGTGTCACGCCTAGCTTGCAGGGCTTTTACACCTGTCGTACCTGCACGTTCCATTTGTCTTGCAAAGTAGTCGTTGGCTGCATCTTTTCTCTTAGTGACACCCTCACCGAGAGCGTCAAAAAAGCCAGTGGCAAAATACTCAAAACCGGACATCAGACTTTCCTACTAATAAGTCCCTTTTTAGCTTTAGAAGCAGGGAGTTGTATTTGCACGTCGTTAGTGACGGCTTCTTTGACATTTGATTTTAATTCAGTGGCAACATCAGATGTGTACCTATCATCATCAAGCACAATTTGAAGGTCTCTAATCATCTTTTGTTTTTGTTTTTCAGACTTAGTTTCTCCCTGAAACTCCCTCACTGTCACCCCAGCAGCAGAAGCCATAGACAGAAAATATTCATGAAGGACGGGGCCAATTAAAAAAGATACATCGGCTGTATGCTTACCCTCCATCTCTCCGTACATAAGAATACTCTCTATAAAAAGATCAAGAGGAAAATCCTGATCCAAAATAAATAAAGCATCTTCTAGTGTTTCGTCGTCTTCAAACTTGTCCATGTAGAATTCAAGGGCTTCTTGTACAGTTGGAAACTGAGGGGGTTGCTCCCAAGGAGCATTGCCCGGCTCTCTCGTAAGAGACTCTCCGGGGATTGGTGCATTAAACATCAAAATTAACCCTCCCTATACCCACGACTAAAATTACTTACATAATCCTCAGCCTTCATATACCCGTCAGACCTACCTTTAGATTTACTAGCAGGTTGTCCGGTAAACCACACAGAAGCTGCGTCTTCTGCACTTCCATACTTATCAAAGGATTTAGTCATTTGGTCTAAGAAGATTGTATCTTGAATGACCTTGCTAGACATAAACTCATCTTCGGACACGACACGACCGAGGGCTGCTTTGGACCACTGGGGAAGGTTGCCGGGCATGACTTGATATGCGCCCATCGCACGTTGACCCTTGTATTGCCCAGATTCAACCACCGGCCCTCTGGCTGAGTAATTCCCACCACCACTCTCGATCTTCTTGATCGCCCTAGACAGGGCAAGCAAGTCAAGTCCATCACGTTTATAGGGTGAGGTGTCTGCGTACAACTCATCATCGGCAGGAGAACGCCCTGTGCCTTGCACAGGCATTGATTTTTCCTCTGACAATTCCCCCCTAGTTGTAGGGACTTCGGCAGGAGCTTTTGTCCTATATAGCATAGGAGGTTGTTCTGTAACCTCATCCTTTTCCTTGGCTTTTGCTAAGGATTTGGCTGTCCTCTCTTCAAACTGCATACGAGCATTTCTAATTTGTCTAAGTGTGCTCTCGATAAATGCGTTTGGATCGTTCTTTTGAGCCTGGACAGTGTTGGCTGGCTGAAACACGGTAGGACGACTAATAAGACTTTTCGGGGCCTCAATTTCAGGGGCTGTTTCCGTGGGGTCTTGCAGGAGTCGTTTGCGAAAATTCTCTAAAGACTTAGTGTAAGACATAATAATTACCCAAACAATTTTCCTACAAATTTACCTACTGCGCCAAACAACCCCTTTCTCCTTTCTTCTTTTCTGGCTCTACCAGCCTCGGCAGCAGTCATGTTAGCAAGCGTTAGCTCCAATGCCCTATTTTCTTTATTCTGTTGAGCAGTGAATGCGTAGCTAATTTTATCTCTGCGTTCTTGAGCGTTGTTATTGTATTCAGCCAAAGTCATGTTAGCGACAAGCTGTGCCCTAAGTCTGTTTGCCTCGTTAGCCTCAGCGTTCTCGGTGGTAGTGATTGATCTACGCCATGCAGCATTACTTTGGTCAATAACTAACCTGTTATTAGCGTTAAACTGTTGACGTTGATCCTCCATCTGAGCCTTAAACCTAGACGTAGCGTTCTCTTCGCCAGCATTGAACTGAGTCATAGCATTAGACTGAGCTTTATTGAATTGCTCTGTCTGGGACTTGAGATTAGTGTTAAACTGCTTAACTTGATTTTCATTTAAGGCGTTAAACTGTTTAGTAGCATTATCCATTGCTACATCAGTAAATAGGCTGTTTATCCGTGCTTCATTTTTCTGAAGATCAACTTGCAAGAAGGCATTGGCATCTTGTTGAGCAATGGGCAAAGCAGCCTCTAGAGCGGCCTGTGTGCGGGCAGCAGCGGCTATGGAGCTAGAGCCTAGGCCCCTTGCAGCAGCGGCATCCTCGGCACTCCTAAGAGCACCAGCAGCCCATGCAGGGGTCTTGCCGCCAACAAAACCAGCTTGGAGATTTTCCATCTGCCCTTGCACAGTTGCATTTTTACTTAACCCAACTTTATCAAGAACCCCCTCAATCTTGTCGCCAGTCTTAGTTGCCTCAACTGTACTGGTTGTGATTTCCGACGGAGTCTCTGCTTTTTGAGCAACTCCCGTGGTTGTGGAAACATTAGGGGTTGGCTGAGTTAACTGCCCGCTGTTGGGGTCAATCACACCATTATTTATCTGCTCTTGAGTAGCTTTTGTTACAGAGACTTGGGGTGCAGTTGGGGCGGGGATGGGATTTGGTGTGTTGTAAGTGTTTACCAATTCTTGAAATGTTGCCATTATTTAGGTCCACTTACTTTATCTATAATGTACAAGAGTTCCCCAACAGTTTGTATTGTTTGTGGGTGGTCTGTGCGAGAAAGTTTAACTAGGGAAGCTTTTTCTTGAATAGCTTTTAGGGACTCAATCTCGGAAATACCCGTTGTCGCGCAGCCAGCCAGAAATAAAATCAGGGGAAGACTTAATAGTTTCATTTGCTTTTTTTACCTTAGCTCTGGTGACTTCTTGTTTCTTTTGTTCTTGTTTGATTTGGACAAGCTCTTGTTGGGTGTTACCCAAGTTCAGTACGTAAAAGAAGGACCCTACAGCGATTAAGGCAATTATAACCCACTTAGATATTCCCAGACCCTTAAACCACGTCAAGAACATAAAAACACCTTTTACTTTTTAGCAATACTGGCAAGCACTGTTTCTCGGTTATACACCTGACCAGCTTTGATACCGATAGCAGCTAAACCACCGTTAATCAACGCCCAAGCAGGAATGTCCCCTACAAGACGAACAAAGATGTTAAGGAGCCAACTGAGGGATGGGAACTCAGGTAAGATTGCAAGAGCGAGACCTGCGACCAGCGGAATAAAACCCGCCCACCAAGTAAGGCTGTTAAGTTGAATATATCTGTTCATGACTACACCCTGCGTGTGCTAAAAATACTTTTTAATTTGTCCAGAAAAGAATTAGCAGATTGTGTTACAACCGAAAAATCTTTGTCAGATTCTTGCTCTGTCAAAGCCCTCTCAAACGTGCGGGCATACCCTGCAATCTGTTCAGCTTTATCTGTGCCGTTAACAACCCGACGCATGTTGACATAGTCGGGATAGTCTGAAAGTTTCTTTCCAGTGAACCATCCCTCAGTACATCCAACCACCAATATCTTTGCGGCAAGGGCTGCGTTCAACGCACGGTCTGGATAACCGATCAAGTCGCTTTCCAATTCCAGCGATGCCCTAGCATAGTTTTTTCGTCCGGTAATTTGCACATAACCACGGCCACGATACAGATATCCATCCCCAGACCTTGTGTTTCCAAGTTCTCGTCCAAGCTTTGTACCCGGCTCATATTTATCAAAATAACGGCGAGAACCTCGTTCTACAATTGGTTGCATTGTGAATGCAGTTTCGTGCCATGCTGTCGCCAAAAGATAGGCTCGGTGTTTTACGTCCAGCCCCTGTGTAGCAGCAAGCAAAGCATCTAAACCCCCCACTTGTCCGGGGGTTAATTTGCCACCTGCAAGATTTTCTCGTACTGTATCAAAGAAAGTTTTCAATTACAACCTCGACTTACTTAAGATCATTACGTTTTTCCAACAGAGTGACGACCCTATTGAGTTGCTCTTGGATATACTTCAGACGTTCATCATTCCTGCCAGTAACAACATCTTGTTTAGAGATACGGTCTTCTGCTACAGTGATACGAGCCTCTAACACAGATTTTGTTTCCATAAGCTTAGACTCCAACTGTCTCTCAAGATATTCGAGTCGTTTGTCAGCGTCTATGTTTCGTTCGATAATTGCGTTGAGCTTAAAATTGATAGTTGTCCAACCAGCCACCATTGCAAAGAGAATACCTGCAACGGTAATAAATTCCCCAAAGCTCACCGCGACACCAAAAATATTCATCATTCTCTTTCCTTTATATATTTTTGGATTGCGCGAGGCATGACATAAGTTGTGAGGGCAATTATCATAAAAATTAATATAGGCAAGGATGCTTTATAGTCCAGCACTAAGATGACGCCGTCCTTACCTGCCAAGACACTACTATCTGACAAATAGACAACTCCATTCTTTATGACACCAATCTCCGAGAGGGAGATGAAGGGAACAGCAGCCCCAGAACTAAAAAACATTGTGTCGTACATACTGTCTGCGCCATTCCACTTTTGTATGTAATACTCAATGACAACAGCGTAAATTCCACACAAGGTTAACCACATAGGTATCTTGTATGGCATTTCTCCCCAAGTGGCTGCCCATACTAAGCAGGTGGCCCACACAACAACGGCCCCTAAAGCAACGTGACTTAGTTGATTTGTGCCACCACCGTAGGGATCGTTGTAATAGTTCGAGGAGCTATTCACTTCTCCCCAAAACAATAACGAAGCTTTCCAGCATTCCTTGAAGTAGTTAATCATTTTTAAGAACTCCAAGGGAGTTAATTTTAAGCAGCAAAGAACGATTGGCGGAATGGTAGCCAGACAGCCATAAACGCCTGATAGTTTGACAGAGTGATGACTAGCTCGCTGCCATTATCAAAATAGAATCGTGTGGGGACAAAAGAAGCACCCTGAATTTGAATGGACAGAAACACTGCCATCAAACCATTCTGATCTGCCGCCGTTGCACTGCACATCACCCCACCAAACTCTACGCCGACAAGTTTGGGGTCGGGAGTCTTGGGGGCTAAGAAAATAGGTGGCGCATTTTCGTCAAGAATAGTCACTTCTCCGGTTTGTGCATCTATTTGAGTAATCATCTGTACCTCACGTTGATACTACCTAGGTCAAAAGTAGATACATTTGTAGTAGTGATTCTAAACCTGTCCAGCCTAGTTGTACTGAGATATTTACGACCAGAACCAAATGACATCGCCCCGCCGTGTTTCGTACCTATAAAAGTGTATTGCCACAGTAAGGGGGAAGACCCTCGCACAAGTCGCATAGTCCCAGTAACTACGTTATTAGGGCCATTCAGCTCAATTGAAAATCCGGAGAAGGAGTTAGAAGAAGATATAGTAACTTTATCAAGGTTTTCCAAGATGCAACTGTTATACGAGTATTCAGTAGTATCAAGCGAACCAACACCAAAAGCCCCTAGTTGAATCAATATATTGCCGATTATAGACCCGGTGAGAGAGACAAAATTAAACATGATTTCAATTTCTGTCACTAAATCAGGGATGTTAGTTATATCAAATGCACTACCAGATGTAGTGGCAAACTCACCAACCTCTGTCCAACCCGCTACACCAAGGTTAATTCTCGCTTGCGCGGCTGTAGAAGCCCCTGTGCCACCGTCTGCGATAGCTAAGTCGGTTATGCCAGAAATTGTACCGCCAGTAATCCCAACCGTGTTTTGGTTTTGAGTAGCCATTGTACCAAGGCCAAGGTTGGTCCGCGCTGTTGCAGCGTCAGAAGCACCAGTGCCACCATCTACAATGGCTAGGTCAGTGATGCCACTAATTGTACCTCCGTTAACCACGGGAGAGGTGAGGGTCTTGTTTGTGAGGGTGGCGGTGTTAGACCGCTCCGCAAACACATGGGCTGTAGTGGCAATCTGAGTGGTGTTCGTAGCTGCTGCGGCTGTAGGTGCAGTGGGAGTGCCCGTGAGAGCCGGAGACCCAGCAAATACACTAGCCCCAGTACCAGTTTCATCAGTCAGAGCTGCGGCTAACTGAGCAGAGGTCATTGTGACAGTGTTAGACCCGAGGTCGATAGTTTTACCAGTCAGGGTTTGTGTATTAGACGCAGTGGTAATTGCAGTCCCGCCGATAGTGCCTGTCGCAGCAGAAATAGAACCTGTAACAGATAAGTTCCCACCAACTGTCAAGGCCCCGGAAGCAGAGAGGGCTGCAACAGAAACAGTGCCGCTAAAATACCCATCCTTAAATCTAAAAGAAGACGAGCCAAGGTCATAGGTTGCTGTGATTTTTGGTCTAATCAAAAGGGGATCAAAGAGATAATCTTGACCTGCACCAGTCACAGTGATTGGCACACCTTCGCCAGTTGTGCCGTCATGTTTATGACCAGTCGTTGCGTTGAATGCAAGCTGTACTTGATCTAGCTCGGCTTTGACATCACTGGCGTTGCCGACCCCGCCATTAACGATATTGGCGTCTCGTTGCCTCACATATCCGGTCATTATTATTTCCTGTCGTTTTGTTTATACTCTAGCACTGCGGTATCTAGGGAAAAAGATGGAAGAGTACTAGACTCTGAATAAGAGAGGGCGATTGTAAAAGAACTTCCTACAATTTGATTTTCATACGTATCGCGTATAACACCACCCCAGATAAATGACCCCCAAGTGATAGCCCCCCAGATGGCGGAGCCACTTGTGTTATTCTGGATAGCAATAGTCTGGGGTTGGATACTATCGGGTGCATCAAAATCAAGAATGACACGCAAGTTAATATCGACTTCACCTTCACTTTTTAAGTAGAGTGTATGTTTGTAATAAGTCTTACGTGCCTGCGGGTCAGTTATCGGCATGAACGGAGTAGTGAATAGGCAACTTATAGCAGCGCCGTCAAAACTAAAGCCTTCTTCTGCTTGGTACACGTAGCCGTCTTCATTCAGAAAGAGGATAATCTCTGAGGAACCAAACTGTCTACTGTCTACAGAAAAGATTTTTATACCCTTTACTTGTCCCCAAGCAATACCAGACGGCTGCTGGTCTTCAAAACGAGTGCCCAGATAACCTACAGAATTTTCCCTTGTTGTAGCTAGATCGTATCTAAAAATGCGATACTGAGCCTTTTTACGGATGGTAAACGAAGAGTAGGAACTGCCCCCAACAAAAGTTGTAGTAATGTCCCTCTGGATAGACTCCGATGCACGGGCCAGCCCAAAATCGTCATTACGTTCTGTACCACTTAAGTATCTAATGCCGTCTGGGCCAAGATAAAGAATATCTCCACCTACCTCTTGAATAGTGTCTCCGTCAACACAACCAGTTTTCAGGGTGATCGTCCTGAGTACAAAATCAGAGGGACTGGAACCAACCAGTCGTTTGATCTTATCGTTACAAAAGATAATCAACTCATCCCGAAATACAATTAGCCCAGAGATTACATCTCCAACATTAATTACCCCAGCCCCATTGCCCGGCGTGTAGTCGGTCTCAGCAAACGGTGCTGTGTACACTAAGGTAGGGCCTTTAGCAAAGAACAACCTGTTCTTGTGTTCCACCACTCGGGAAGCTCCTAAGACATCAGAGGGAGCAGCGACATCTTGTACAATAGTGTCAGTTAAGCTCTCGTAGAACACAGGTCTGTGCAGACTGTCCACCATACAAACTTTAGGTGTACCGTTGAAGTTAAACAGAGTGTGTCGAATCTTTTGGCCAGACGTACTGGCAAGATCAAGTTTCTGTACCCAGTTAGCTTTTGCTAAGGACACATAATATTTCCCACCACGGACTGCGATGACATCATCGGCACTGGCAATAATTACGCCCTGTACATTTGTTGATCCCGGTACAACATCATTCACCCACCTATTGTAGCCTAAGATTTTTTTGTAACCACCTTCGATAGAAGGCTCGAAGTTGACAAGTTGAGAGGCACTCCCTGGGAAATGAATACCCTGTCGCAGGGGGCTACCATCGGTCATTAACCCGCCCCTAAATTCGATTGGAAAAGTCTCCCAAAAAGTCCTCATCACCAATAACCTCTACCAAGTCTTCCTTGAGAATCTCTTACTGTACTACGAACATACTCATAACGATTTTGGTAAAGCTTACGGAGGTCTTTCGTCCGTTGTTTAAATTTATCCCAAATTGCAGCAGCACCCTCTGGGTCTCCCCTGAAGATGAAGCAATCGTGCATAGCACCATCGACAATCATATGTCTGTATTGTTCTGGCAGAAGAGGTACATCATTGTACAACTCTAATTCTACCGGAAGCTTGTAATATTCGTATACAAGCTCATAATCTGTCTTAGGCGGGGGGTAAACTCCATAACCAACTGTCGGTGTTCTAAAAACAAAGCGGGGGATGTTTGCATAATCTCCGGGATTAAAATCCGCGTCTGCATACTTATCCAAATATTCTTCGTAATCCATTTGTACCAGACGTGTCGTCTGTACATTTTTACTTAAGTCACCCTTAAGCCGAAAGCTATCAAAATTGATGCTCTTAGTGTCAGTGGGTGATGTGTACCTAGCTTGATTGACAACTAGAGTGTCTGTCCTGACAACATTTGTAAACGGCCACTCAAAAGCATCTTGGTGAATTTCATTAAGAGCAGAGTTAATACCACTCTTGGCTTGCGAGTAGAAGCCAGTGGCGCTGGCAAAATTAGTCTGAGTTAGAGGCACTTCATTAAGACGCCCACAAATATCATTAACTAAACTTAGAAAGTTGTAGCTCATTCTGAACACCTCATGAGGAAAAGGGGAGAGGACACTTAAGCCCTCTCCCAGTAGTCTTAGCCGAGAGTCGTGTCACGCTGTGCAGATACAGTACGAGTGGGCTTAAGCCCCTCAACCACAACCCAGAATGCACGAACCACGCCGTCAGTACGAACAGCAGTAGCACCCAGCACGTTCAGGGTGGAGGCAGCGGTTACGATAACAGGGTTAATCGCAGCCCCGGCAGTTACCGTACCAACAGCCGCCGTAGAGGCAAGAGTGGCTGATACAGTGGTGGAACCAACACGGGCAACAAGAGTGCCCGTACCAGTACCTACAACGAGTTGCTCAAGGCCCCCTGCAAGAACAATAGTCCCGGCAGGTACGTCAGCGAGAACGACGTCGTCAGTGGCAGTACCCATCACTACATCAGTAGCGAGGTTCAGTTCAACATCGAGGATGCGAACTTCAGCAATGGGCGAAGCACCAAGACGAGCAACCCCCTTACGAGGGAATTGAAGAGTAGGCATATTTTATTCTCCTATTATGACTTAGTCAGATAGATTTTAATTTTGTCAAGTAAGTCAAGGTTATCCTTAAACATACCAAGACCTATATTACAAGGCCAACAAAGCAGTCCGCGAACTTTGCCTGTATTATGGCAGTGGTCTACAACAAACTTGCTCTTGTCTTCACCACTTCCACTGGACCCACAGATTGAACATTTGTTACCTTGTTCAATCAACATTTGATTGTAGTCTTCAATAGATAAGCCATACTTACGTGCTAGATGGTTCTTATTTTTCCAAATAGCATTGCAAGTTTTGCATCTAGGCAAAGATATATAGCCTGCATATCCCCTTGGGTTTTTATGTACTGGGGAAGCTTCTGGTGGATACTCTACCCCGCAATCAACACAATTTTTTAGTTTATTCATTGGATGATCGTGGGGCAGAATACTTGACATATTTACTAACCTATTGATTTTGTTATAAGTTACCCTGCAATGTTGTATTTTGCGGTCACGATAGCTTCTGGACGCAGAAGTTTGCGACCGTAGAGTTGCATCCCACGAACAACGTCAGCAAAGCTGTCCACGTCACGGTACTTTTCAGTCTTGCTAATCTGCTCCGCAGTGGCAACAGCCGAAGTGTGGCCTGCAACAACAACACCAAAGTTAGTGTTCTGGTTAGCCGTACCAGTCGTCTCCGGCCCCGTACCAATCTTGGGCAGGTTGTTGGAAACGTATACAGTGAACCCGTGCAGACGCTTGGTCACAAGGCCGTTACGGAGGCCACCAGACTCGCCAAAGTCTTCATTCATCAGACGAGAATCTTCGTCCTTCAGAATTTCCATCAGAACCGGGTCGATAACCAGCCAACGACCGTCTTGGTCTACGTTCTGACGGTCCATGAGACGAGCCATACGAGCAAACATAGTCAGCGGCGAGATGGTCGAAGTGGAGAGAGTCGTAGCACCGGGCAGACGAGCTGCCAGAGGAATCGAGTGGTCGGCAGACCCGGCAGTAGTAATGCTGGCAAAGTCACCCTTCTTCAGGATGTTGGAGGCCAGAAGTTCCGAAGCCGTTGCAGTAGCAATTGCACGAGTACCCGGAATGTCGGCAGCAACACGAGCGACCGAAGCAGGCTGGTGCTGGGCGGCTTGCTTATAACCCGAGATATAACCCAGAACTTCTTGGTCGAAGTTATCCTTCATGCGGTAGGCAGCACGGTTAGTAGCTGCGTCCATCCAACCAGTGTGCGAGTGAGCCTCTTCGATGTCGTCCAGTTTGCATTATATTCGAGTAAGGTCGTTAGGCTTACCCCGTTCTCTTATGAACTGCTGCATGTTTCCATGCAGAGTAGACTATATCATCACCCTCTTCTTAGAGGGGCTGAGCGCTTCCGCCCACTTGGGCGTACTCCCTTACGGGATAGTCGTTGAACCTTCCCCTTACGGGGCTTGGCTGCTGATTGCCTTGTGAATAGATTTAATCCAAAACTCAAACTCGTCCTCTGTTCTATCAGACTTCATCTGATTTACAGCCCAACACACCAATCGCACATTATCTAAAGTATAGCCTTTAGAAGAATCTATACGATCAACAGAGCACTTAAAAGGGTTGGCTTTCTTTCTCGACTGACTCTTAAAATCCATTAACAACCCAGTTACTGCACATTGCATATTTTGGACTTGCATAAGATTTAATAAATCTTCAGTTGTTAGAGAAAACTCAAAACCTTTTTTCAAAGCTCTGGTCTTACAATTGTGTATAGTTTGAGATACAAAACCTGTTTCTGTACTACGATAAGCCTGTTGGTCAAAGTAGTATTTATCTTTGTTTTGTTTTCTGTATTTTCTCGTCTGTTCAAGGTTACATTCCCGACAAATAAAAGACAAACCGTCTTTATGGCTTTTTTGTCTTGTTAAAGTCTTCGAGGGATTTGTCACACTTACAGCGAGAGCATCTTTTCATTTAGGGTTTCCAGCAATTCACACAGTTTAAGCGAGGGGATTACTCCCCAAGGCGTCCAAATTAGTTAAACGCAAAGTAGTTGGCTTGGTCGATGGTCAGGGTGAAGTCTTCATCGAGCAGGTCTTGCGCGACAATCTGCTGCCCACGAGCATACGGAGCAACCGAGACTTCAGGCTCTTTCATGATGCGAACCGAGTCACCGAAGTTGGAGATTTCGCCCATGTCAGGGCGATTTTATACGAGAGCATTTAACTCTCGTCTCTACGTATTTCTACGTAGCTAAGACTATATCATCACCCACAGCATTATCTGTTGGGGTGCTCAGCGCTCTTGTGATACGTTTACTTGGAAGTTTATACTCCATAAAAGGTATAATGTAAGGACTAATTAGTTCCTCTAATTTCCTACCTTCTGTGGTGTTAAAGATTAAATACCAAAGCTTAGTTTTCCTGTGTAACTTTTTAATTCCACAGACCCCCCATCTTTCTTTAAAGTAAAGTAAGATAAGGTCGGCTTGTTGCTCTGAACAATATGTTGATAGCACCATCTGACAAGAACTTACACTACCGTCTTTCCTAAAAGAGGGTTTTATGCCCCCATCATCCATGTACCAAAGGGCAATGGCTTGCGGATTAAGGTAATCTAATACCCGTCTGGTCAAAAACTTTTTATTATTGTTAGAGTATAGGTATTTATGCAGTAACCTAAAACTTTTGTGACACCTCGAAAATCTGACGCTACCTAAGTTCATAGCAGACTTTCCATAAGATAAGTTCGGAAGCTTTCCGCCCATGATCTTGTGGAAAAGGTCTCGCTTAAAAATTAAGTATTCTTCTTGTTTGATAGAGTGGTTAATGACATACTCGTAGTATGTACTCTTCTCCCCATCCCCACTTACATGGTGTTTTGTCTTAAGACAACCATCACCTATAAGCATACCCAAAAGAAGGGCGCGATCATTTTTATTCATTGTGTCTCCTTACCGGCATTAAGTCGGTGTCATTGAGTTTGTATCTTAGTCGTTGGACCGTCGCCTTGCGGCGCTTGGCTGCTGATTGCCCTCAACTAAATGGTAGGGTTTTCCAGCAATTCACTGAGTTTTCGATGAAGATTACTCTTCAAAGGACCACATGGTTTAGTCGGAGTTGGTGATAGCGTCTACAACCGACAGTTTGCGGAAAGCCAGTTGGGCTTTCTTGGAAAAGATTACGGGAGAGAAGTTACCAAGGGGCAGGTTGCCATAACCTGCGGCGGTAGGAAATGCCATTTTATGTATCCTATATGTGAATGTTAAGAGTAGTAACGCACATTACACACAGAGGCCATTATATCTGGGTGGGACGTGTTGTCCGGCCATATTTCATGGGTAGGTCTGTTCGTAGTTGTTTGTTTGTTTGTGAGGTAGGGGTGGCCTAAGCGGCCCTACACTCCCCGAGTTTAGCGAGCTTTCCGAGAGATGTCGTAGTGGAAACGGCCTTCTCGCTGAGCCTTCTCGATTTCTTCAGATTTTTGACTGAACTCCTTGTCAGACATTTTACTAATCTGAGACTCCGAATACCAAGAATCCTTTTCATTTTCTTGGGGTGTCACCCGCGCTCGGGTGTTGACAGAGAGGGCAGCATTTTTATCTGGGGAAATCTTCTTGATTCCTTTATCCAGCTTATAGAGGTCGATAGACCTCGCCACCGTCTTTGCATCTGCGTTGTCGTACAGAGAGTCTTGAATCCACTTTGGTTGGGTCTCTGCCCAAGTGTGGAACTCCTCTGATTGACTAATTTCCTTGAAATCCGGGTGAATCTTCAGAATAGCTGTTTCAGCTTTTTCAAGATCAATTTGATCCCGCATTTCTTCAATTTGACTCAGACGTGCTTCGAGGTCACTGTCTCGCTCTTTGGCCTTCTTGTCTGCCAGAGTTTCTACAATGGCTGCCACGTCAGGGAACCGACTTACCCAGTCTGCCACCTCTTCCTCAGTCTTGGGGAGAGAGGGGTTTTGAGCAATAGAATTTTTTAGGCTCTCAATTTCATCTCTAAGAGCTTTTTCCGTCTTCTGTTGATGGCGACGTAAATCGCTGTATCGCTTCTGATACGTCTTTTCTTCAGGAGAAAGGTTTTCCTCAGTTTCAGGAACTGTTGGCTCGCTCACTTCAGGCTGTACAGGATTTTCTTCCTGTTGATTAGTCTCAAGTTTCATAAGCTCTTCGAGTTCTTTTTCCGCTTGGTCAATTCGACGGTTGTTACGCTTGACAAGGGAAGAGGAAATTTCTTTTACTTCAGTCATTGTTTTTCCTTAACAGGGCCAGTGTATCTGGGTGGCCGTTATTTACGAGTGATTAGTCCGCCTTTAGCCATGTACGTAGGCATACGAACTTCGTCAGGACGAGTGATAAGTCCGCCAGCAGCAAAACGAGAGCTACCGGATTTACCTTTAGAATCGCTAGACTTGCCTTTAGGGTTATTAGATTTATCTTTCGTGCTCTCAGATTTAGCTGGGGTTTTATCTCTTTGAGCCGCCTCGCGTTGAGCACTTGCATTACTTTGAGAAGTATTTCCCGATTTTGTGTTTTGTCTTGTTTGAGCGGTGGTTGTGGTAGTGGGAGATTTATCTCTTTGACCCACCCCTAATGCCTGTTTCACACGACCTGCAAATCGCTCAATTCGTTCAAGCGGTTTTTCTTCTCGACGATTGGCCTGTTCAGCGTAGTGCTGAGTGACCTGTTGTCTGGCACCGCTTAGTCTAGCCCTTTGTTCGGGAGTTAAGGCGTTACCTTGCAAGTCCTTGCCTTCGGACAACATACGGTCCATAAGACTGGGGACGTTCTTCTTCATGTAATTTTCTTGTGCCCGTACAGCAACTGCCCCAAGGCCCATAGGTACAAAAGAAGAAACAGCAGCTTTAGCAACCTTTTCAGGCATGCCGCCGAGACGGCTGGCATAATCTACAAACTTGTCGGGAGTCCACCTATCGACACGCATGTTCTGGTTTTTGTCTGGCACTTTATCTTTTTGGCTGTAGTTAGACATGGGCTGGAAGGCTTCAGTAGTTTGTTCATCAATCGGAATGTAAATGATGTTACCAAACTGATCCCTAGACTGCTTCATACCTTGGGGAGTCACAAGACCGCCAGCAGCCATCATGGGTGCGGGAGACTCTTCAGGTGGCAGGGGTTGCACCTCTTGTTGGACAGGCTCCTTTGGGAGTTGCCCACCGATGCGACCATTCTCTTGAAGCTGCATGAGACCGTCTTTAGCCTTACCAATCATCTTCTCAATGTAGTCGAGGCCAAGGTAACGAACAACATCAGCCGGAATGATGTACTCGCCCTCTGATGCCTTAATGTCTTGTGTATCTGCCACTTCGTTAGGAAGTGCTCCCGGAGGTGGTGTGATTTCTGGGTCCATTTCCATTTCCTTATTTATCCGAAGCTAATACCTCATCTCGGAGGCTTTTGAGACGACGATAGGCTTTAATCATTCCCTGCTCCCTGTAAATCTGTACAGGGTCAGTGACATCTTCAAGCTGTTTGCTCTCACGGTCAATCCTAAAATCCAGATATTCCATGAGAGCATTATATTTTTGAGTGTCCAGCACCAGAGGCTTAAGCGATGATAAGTTCATTAAACTTGTCCCGTATTGGCGCTAAATCCAGACGTTCCGGGAGCAGGCACTGAGCCTGTACCGATAGAGCCTCCACCAGCCCCCGTGGGGTCGCTAGCTTGTGCTCCGGGTGGTAGGGTAGCCGACATGCCTTGTGGGCCTGTAGGTGGCCCCCCAGCGCCTGTAGGCTCATTGCCCATCATACCCTTGAGCATCTCTGCTTGAATGCCTGCATCAGCCAGACTATTAACAATCTTGTCTGGGTCAAGGTCGAGGGTTTTTGCAATGTCCCTTACAATGACATCCATCTTAGCAAATGGAGCAAGCATCGGGTTAGCAACAACACCAAGGAACTGAAGCAGACGTTGACTCCTGACTTCATTAGCCATCAAGCTTTCAGTGCCACGAGCTACAACCTTAAGATCACCCTTGATAGAGGGATCAAAGTCAAACTGCATGTTGAAGGCAAACAAGGCTTTACCGAGGGGTGCAAGGAGGTAGTCATCAATATTCTTAACAACAGTCTTGATACCGCTAGCAGCAGCATTCATAAACATAGAAATACCCGACGCAGTACGACCAATACCGTTGATGTTTGTCTGACCGTAACTGTACGAGGGAAGTCCTGTACTTTCATCTGCCAAGACACGGGCCTTGTCAAACAGCATCATATTCTGTTGCGATACGTTGGGGAACTCTGTACCAAAGATTGACTGTCCCGGAGCACCACCCTGACGTTTGAACACTTTACCCGGATAGATTTTAAGGTCTTGTCCCGGACTTAGGTTGTTTTCGTCAATCTCAAAGATCAAGTTACCAGAAAGAACAGCGTTATCGACAGCCATCCGCATAAAGCCATTCATAAGAATCTGTGTATCTTCCATGTTCTCTGCAATACCGACCCCAAAGAAGCTGTACGGATTAATTTCGTACGGGACAGCTTGGTAGGGAATGCGGGTTGGTTTGAACGGGTTCATGACACAGCGGATAACTTGTCCGTTGCACACCCAGATATTGACATTAAGTTGATCGTAGTCTTTAAGGCTTCGAGGAACTTCAATTCCGTTCTCTCGTAGCATCTTTGCGTCTACATACCCCCAAAACTCTAGGGCTTCAAACCTTTCAACTGTGCTGCTAGAGGACTCATCCTCCATCACCATCTCCCACCATTCACGCTGGTAGTCGGGGCCAAACTCGCAAGCTTTATCAATTACAGTGGGTCTGAAGAAGGGACGATTCTTAAGCTGTTTTAGGTCTTGTTTTGAAAGCTTGTGTCGCTGGATAGCATATTCACTCTCTTCCATATTTGCAGCATCTGGGTCTGGATAGAAATTCCAGACAGACACATACTCCACTACGGGGACAGTCTTAATCTCAGGATCATATTCTCCTGTATCCGACCACCGTGGGTATTCTTTCTCGACAGCAAACGGACCCTTCATAATGCCAGTGCCGAACAGAGCCATCTCAAAAGCTACAGAACGTAGGTGTTGATTGGCTGAACTCTCTTCTAACTGATCCTGAATCTTCTTTTCCATGCGCTTTGCAGCAAGCATGGCAGGTTCAATTGTAATTGCACTAGGGGTACGCCCCCGTCCTTCAACAAGCTTGTCTTCCAAAGGCTTCAGCTTTTCAGCCATAGCACCTGTACGAGCTATGTTAAATTGAGTGGCTCCGGGCGGCAAGGGAGGGCCGTCTCGTGTACCAAACAAGGGGGCTTGATTCACATAAGCCTTGGTCTCAGGAGAGTCAAAAGCTGGATCAAAACTCACTGCTTCCGCAATACCCTCGGGCAGACGGGAAGGCTCAATTGTCAACGGAAACTTATTGTTCCCAAAAAGGACATCGACAATCTGACCGTACGCAGCAAGAACTTTTGTCTTAGTCACTTTGACAAAGATGCGAGACTTTTCAGAGTCAGTGAAAACCGTATCAGCGCCGTACAAACCACGATAATTCCGGTACGACGTAATAAAACGTTGTTCATCCGTATATTTCTTAGTTTTAGCTCGGCTGTACCTTTGCCTGACAAAAGAAACTATCGGAGAAACTTTCTGTTCCTCTGATACGTTCTTGTCTACATCATCAAGAGCTTCTACTTGATCGGAGAGCACTTCAAACGGAGTTTCATCTTGATTCATTGTTCACCTTAATACCCAAAGATTCTACTTGATGGGTTAAATTCATCCCCACTAACTTCGGGATTAAAATCGAAAAGAGAAGATCGAGGTCTGCTACGCAAGCCATAACGAAGGGCATCGTACAAGTGATCGTGTGCGTAGTTTGTATCTACATCCTCTGGATTACTCTTATCTAGAGGAATAGCAGGAAGTTGTGCAATCAAGTTAACACAAGTGTCAAAGATTTGCATACGAGGTTCACCCGTAAATTCGTCCACCTGTAGCCGTCTGTGTATCTCATTCTTACCTGCTACACGGCTGCCTTTGCTGCGGTCAGCAGGTCTCCAACGGCATCCCCGACCAATCATCTGGTCTGCCAGAGAAGGGCCTGTATCACCTCGCTGGTGCCACAGGGAGCTGTCTAGCATCCCGTAACGGACTAAGCCATCGTATCTTTCTGCATCTAAAATCATATCCGCCAGATCAATAGCCAGCACTTTGGATACGTACAATTCTCTGTACACGATGATTTTGTCTGTCTTAGGTTCTATTGCAAACCATAGAACACCAGAATAACTTCCGTATCCGTAGTCGCAAGCCCTGAATTTAATCCAGTGATTTGGTACATCGAAAGGTTCAATGACATGAATCTTCCGATTCCACTCGGTGAAAGCACTGCCCTCTGCCACATCCCAATCACCGTACAGCAATTGCTTGCGTTGATGTTCTGGCATAGACAAAAGGGTTCTGCGATATTCTTTATCTCTTGTTAGATAGGGGTTATCTTTCAAAGCAGCAGGAATAAACCTACGTCTAAAGAGAGGACGACCGTAATCTTCGCTCTCTTCATCGTCGTCGATCATTACCTCGCCTGTCTCTATATTAGTGGCCCAAAAGGCTTTACCAGCAGGAGCAGGGTCGATAAACATTTTCTTAACCCACATATGCCCCGGTCCTCCGGGGTTAGTGGAAGCCCTCATGGAGAGGGGCAGATCAGGGGCAGTCGTACGAAGACGGCTGTACATGTAATTCCACGGGTAGGCTGTGGGCCACTGGGTAAGTTCGTCAAAACCAATCCACGTAAAGGCTTGCCCTTGGTATCTTAGAACATCATCATCTCTCTCAAGATAGGACATCCAGAGTTGAGCACCGGAGGGGAATGTCCAAGTCTTGTCTCGTTCACTCCACTTACCCCTTACTGTGGGGTTGTCGTACAAGGTCTTACTCTCACGAATAAGGTCACGCAGTTCTTCTGTTGTACGACGAACAAGAAGGCCACTAAACTTTGGGTGACTGAAATATCTTACGGGGTCGGCCAGCATAGCAAAGCTCTTGCCGCCACCTGCTGCACCTCCGTAGAGGATTTGACGCTCTGAGGCAGCAAGAAATACGCTTTGAGGGCCTTCATTTGGCTTAAAGATGACCCGTTCTTCTACAACAGGCTCTACACCCTCTTCTTCACTCTCAGTTACGAGCGGGGATTGGGGAGTCTGGATCGAGGGCGTCTTCAAGGTCGAAGGTGCTTTTGCCGAGCTTGTCTTCGTGGGCCTTGGCTTTTTGGTAAGCGTCCTTATAGACTTCGGCCCACTTTTTAAGAGTTTTAGCTTTATTTCCTCGGCTTCGGTCATACTCTACTCTTTTATGCAGGCCCATGTGCGAAATTGTACGTCCAGTTACGTCAGAAAGCCAACGGGATACAATACGATAGGAATAACCTTTTTTGAGATGTTTCTTGGCTTGTTCTAGAGCCTCAAGTTGAAAGACATCAGGCTCTAGCATCTTGCTATCAGTCTCACTGACTTTATAACCAAAAGGAATAACACGAGACAGCCGAGGCACAGATTTCCAGTCTTTACCGGAGAGGTTAAGAATGTCTTTTTGTGCAGGTTGCATCATGACTATTTCCTTTTAGGCTGGCGTCTAGAGTTGATTTTTTGACTAACAACACGAAGGTTGGAAGGGCTATTATTTCTGGGGTTAAAGTTTTTGTGGTCAACGTGGAGTCCATCACCTTTCCTCACCTTTCCAGCCTTTTCCATGATACGACGAGCTTTGTTACGTGCAGCCCTGTCGGCAATACCTTCTGGCGTACCTTGCGTGGCCTTATACTCTTTTACGGTAATCTCGCTTTTGCTGAGTCACCTTACACCTCCAATCTATCTTGGTTATTGTTAGCAACTGCTTTACACACACTAATAAAAAGGGAAAGCGGCATGTCAGACCTCCAAGAATTTACGGCACGACACACAAGTTGAATATTGTCTGGGGTGTACGAGGCACCAGCCTCTATACGGTCTACAGAAGCGTTCGACCAAAATTTAGTTCCAACCTCAAGATTACAGGTTAGCGGCAGTCCACTTATAGCACAATTATAATTTTGATTTTCCAGAATCTTAAAAAGCTCTTCTCGGGTTAGGTTGTCACGCTTTCTTCCGGCAGCATAAAGAAGCCTAGATAAATAGCGAGACCAGTTACCAGAAATCCCTTCGTACTGACTTTGAGTTGTAACATTACGGGTTATATATTTGTACGCACCCTTGCAGGCTGAACAACAAAATTTTTGCTGTCTCTGTAGTAATTCAAAAGGCTTACCGCAAGAAACACAGTCTTTGTACTCTACTGGGAGTAGCTCATAAGCTAACTGTCTTGCTTTGATAGCCTCTTCCGGCGTACTAAAAAACCCCAAATGTGTCTTTTTACCCTTGTAATTGGTAAAAGCGCCCCACTTACAACCCCTCACATAAACACCCCGTGGCAGATTACTTTCTTTTTTATAATCTCTGGGCATGTTTATCTTTTTTATAATCTCGAGGCTTGGCCATCACTCTTCCTCTTCGTCTTCGTCAACCTGCTCAGACTCTTTACTTGGCAAGTAGAATATTCCGCCAGAGGTTTTCATTTCAACTTTTTCAACTTTAGCAAGACCAGCACGATCAAGAACATCTTTAGCTGTAGCCAGAAGTTCTTTGTTACCAATGGCAACAGGGTTATCCAGAATACCAACAAGTTTAATAGCAGCCTTGGGTGCATTCTGAGAGATGTATTTCTTTGTAGCTTCGATAATGTCTTCTTCAAGACGTGCAATTAATTCACTAGTCTTGTAGCTCTCGCTATATCCGGCTAGCACCTTAGCTTTGGCTGCATTGCCATCGGCAGTAGAAAAGAGAAGCTCAATAAAAAGTTTCTCTCTTTCATTTAAACTTCTCTTTTCCAATTTATTTCCTTTAGCAGCTTTTCTTGCCCTTAACCATCCCGCCCTTTGCGTAGGCAGGCGAAGCCGATGCTGGCCGTGCGCGTGCCTTGCTAGCACTAACGACGGGGCGCTTGGCCCCGAAGGTGTCGCGCTGCATCCCTTTGGAGGGCCGGGGCGGTTTCTTGCCCGCCATCTCTGCAACCTTTTTACTCATCTTCATATTATTCATGTTGTAACCCTATTAAATTATCTTTGTCACAAGCTAAGAGCCAACGCTAATTTTGATGTTTTTCGTGCATCCAACACCGCTTGTCTGAGAGTCAGGCCCGGAGCAATTTCGGAGTTAAATATAATCTCTATAGCCTCGTCAATAGGTATATTGCCAAGAGTGGTAAAGACAGTCCCAACTGAGCTACCAGAGAGGCTAATCACCCCACTGACAGCACCATTAATCGGACCTGCTGCCGAGACAAGACCTGTAGAGGAGCCGGTAAGCCCCAGTGTTCCGTTGCCGGTGCCTGAAACCCCTACTACACCCGCTGAGGTGCCAGTAAGTGAGATAGCCCCACTACCAATTCCAGCAATAATAACAGAACCAAGCGAGGTTCCGGTGAAAGCTATTGTCCCACTAGCCGTACCGGTTATTGATCCAGCCGTTGCCACAGTGCCTGTGGAAACTCCCGTGATGGGCAGGGCACCACTGGACGTTGCGGCAATTGCTACAACGCCTGTCGATGACCCAGCAAGACCAAGTGTCCCAGAGACTACCCCGGCAATTGGAGTAACACCTGTGGAAGACCCTGTAAGGGCTAATGTACCACTAGCCGTGGCAGTGATTGGGACGTTGCCAATGGCACCCGTCGCGGTGCCCGTGATGTCCAGAACGCCACTGGCGTTGCCGGTGATGCCGCCGCCCGACGGGGTATGGTTCAGTAGAAGCAGCAGCATGGTTTGACCCTATCCGGCGTGGGTTGCGGCGATCATGCCAACAGCGTTTTGAGCTGGTTCAGCGTGGTTTGCGTTTCTTCCTTTTCGGCATCGATCCCTTGAACCTGTCGGATGTCGCCCAGCGATGTCGCCGAGGTGCGCCGCAGGTCGAGCTGAACTAGGCGCGCTTCGCACATGTCGATAATCTCTCTGATCGTCATCATATCACCATTTGCCGCAGAAGAATCTGCGATGAGTTTTGAAGCATGTAGACATAGAAGATGTCGGTCGCCCCATCTTCATAGATCACGTCGAAGGCGGTATCGCCGACAATCGCCGTGCCCTGGGGGTACAGCATCGGCCCCCACGGGAACAACTCGCTGCGGGCGAAATCATAGGCAAACCAGCGCCCCGTCGCGTCCCTCTGGATGTAAAGCTGGCCGTTATGCAGCGCGTACTTGCTGCCCGTGGTGAAGGTTTCAGAGGCGGGCGCATAGGTGATCGTGGCCCAAGTATTTGCCGCGATGTCATAGCGATGCAGAGCACCCGTGGCGGCCCCCTGAAACGAGTAGATGAAGCGCCCGTTCTGGATGGCGCTTTCGGCGTTCCAGTCGGTCTCTCTGGCCGTATGCACCCAATGGGCCGACATGCCCGCCCCCGGTGCCGCCGCACGGGCGGCGACGGGGGAAAGCGTGGTCCAGGTGTTTGCCGAAATGCTGTAGCGGTACATCGTGACCGCGTTGTTGCCCAGCAGGTACAGGAAATCGTCGTTGCCCTCGATGGCATATTGCGACGTGGCATCGGGCGTGATCGTCCATGCGGCAGAGACGGTCACAGTATCGGCGGTGTTGGCGCTGATCGTGCGGATCTGGCCCGCGCCCGTGCCCGCCGTGATGCGGACCTGGCTGTTGATCCACTGCGAAGCGCCCCAGGTCTTGCCGGTCTGCACCAGCGTCGTTGTGGTGGCCGAAGTGGCCGTCCCGGTGGCGAACTGCCTGAACGCACCATCCACAATCGAAGGCGTGGCCACCAGCTTTGCGTCGGTGCCGAACGAGGCGGGCATGTTCGCCAGCGTCGTCCAGGTGTTGGTGGCATAGTCGTACTTGCGGAACGACCCTGCCGCAACCGAGCCGTTGCAGCACACATACCAGGTCGGGGTGAGCAGCCGGTAGACGGTCGAGGCCGAGAAGGCCGATGCCTGCGCCGCAACCGTGATGGTCGCGTTGGCACCGATGGTGTTGCTCACGATGTCCAGCACGGCCCCGGCATTCGGCCCTGCCATGATGTGGACCTTGTAGCCCCGCAGGTCGCGTTGCAGGTTCTGGTTCGTGATGATCGTGCTGGTGGTGCCGCCCGTGGCGGTCAGGGATGCCACAGCGGTTGCGGCCCCCACCGAAAACGCGGCGGCGACACCGCAGGCACCGGCCCCGACTGCCGCCGCAAGCCCCGCCGCAGGCAGCGCGACCCAGCCGTCTTCCGAAGGGTTGTAGATGTAGCTTTCGTTCTGACCGCGCAGGTACAGTTGCTGTTGCCGGAAGTGGCGCGAAGACGCGATGAACGATCCCGCAACCGACGCCGCCGGAGCCGGGGCGCAGAACTCCCAGCGCTTAAGGTCAAGGATTTTTCTGTTTCCATTGGTCGTGGGCATGTCATGTCACCTGAATGTTGGCGCGCAGGCCGTCCGCCTGCATGTGCAGAATTGCAGGGATGAAATCCTGCATGGCGTAGCCGCCCGCCTGGGCCTGGTTTGTCACCGACGAAACCGTGGTCAGTGTTCCCGAAGAAATCGTTGTCGATGCAAGCGCGACGTTGAGGTTCGCCGCCGTCGCCTGCCGGACCTCCATGATCGGCTGGCCCTGCGCGTTCGGCAGGGCATAACCGATGGATTTTGCAAGCCCGTTGATGGCCATGCGCATCGCTTCGACGGCTTCGATCAGTTCGCCGAGGACCTCCACCGGAAGCGGGGTTGCGGGCGATACGTCAAGGGCCACGCCGTCTGCGCCATGATTCATCTTCACGCGCTGGAAGTGACGACCCCCCACCTCATCGGTGGCAACAACCTCGGCGGTTGCGGGAAGAGTTACATCATCAGCCATCAGGCACCGCCAGCGGTCAAGGTAAACGCCGTGACAGTCACCTGCTGCCCCAAGGCAATCGACGTGTTATCCAGTGTCATATCACCGCCACCGCCTGTACCAGTCACCGTGCCTTGAATGTGGCAAGTAGCCCCTTGGTCGATACTGAAGTGGGCTGCCGTACCTGCGGCATCTGCCGAAATGTCCTGCCATGTACCAGAAATAGCTTTAGTACCACCAGACGCATCCGCAAGCCAGTTTGATGGAAGCACCAGCGTTGCCAACACGGTGCCGCTACGTGTGGCTGCACAGTTGGCAGGAACAGAGCCTGTACGGATAGTCAGAGTGGGGGCTGTACCAGCCGCCGTTTCGATTGCGTCGAGGGCTGCGTTGCGTGCAGCAGTGGAAAATTGAAAAGCCATCTATGTTTCCTGTATTTACGAGTAAGTAATGGCTGATATATTGCCACCAGAATAAGAATATGTTTTTGTCAGGGAAATCCCACCCGGAGTTGAGCCGGACAGTGTAATAGAGATCAGGTCATCGCCAGAAAAACTGAAGGTTCTTGTTATGCCATTAGCATATACAGTGGTAGTAAAATTACCACCAGAAAAAGAGAGTGTTGCGTTTTGGCCTTGTAGGTTCTTCGACACTGTTTCAAAACTTGCACCGAGTACATCATCAAGAAGAACTTGAGCGGGAGATGTCCCACGAGCTACAATGAATCTATCGCCAGCCTGCTTGGTAGTGGGAGTAATGTTACCAATCTCAACCATACCAAGTTACCTCTGCATTAAACCAAAGCGCCGCTATCCCGTAAAAATTCACTGCGGAGTCAACAACAGGCGGAGGTGGCCTATAAAGTTTTATAACTCTGTAGCCAGTGTTACGAGACTGGGCGTACAACATTTAGCAATTCCATGCTCTTAGGGAAAGGGCCTTACGAGTGGGTCTACCCTTTTCGTCCTTCATAGGACCAGCCATGCCCGTCATCCTAGCGCAGAAACTTTTCCTACGTGCGGCATCTTTCTTAGTTTTGGGATTGGGGGCAGGGGGCTTAAGGCCGGGCTTTCCCGGATTAGCTTTATTGTAGGAGGCTCTGCCCTTGGCATTGAGTCCGCCTTTTGGGTCTTTGCCCTCTTTTCGGGTCCAAGCTGCTGTCTTTGCCATAGCTACCTCGTACATGAAAATAGAAGCCGTTGCCCACTAAGGACAAGCTTTACATCCGACACGGCTATACATCGGAGCTTCACGCAGATTGCTTTTATACGCAGTGCTGCTTATTGGCTGCTTGTCTAGGACTCGAACCTAGCTCATTCTCGGTTAACAGCCGAGTGCTTTCACCAGGAAAGCTAACAAGCAATAATTATCTGTACTTACCCGAAAGCACCGCATCGCGGTATTTTGCCGTTTTCTCGGCAATCTTCTTAGGTTGTTTTACAAACTGTTTTCCTGCCTTCATCCCCCTGCGTTTAGCAGCAGAGGTGGCAGCGTATTCTTTATCCGACAGGGCTTCACGAGCTTTCTTGGGCAGGTAACGCTCTCCTGTGGCTTCGGGGCCTTGTGTAGAGGGCTTACCACTTTTGGTGCCCCATTTTTCTCGTCCCCATTTAATCAAAGAGTCTTGGGGCTTCTTAGTCACGATACCCACCCCCGGCAGCTTTATATTGTTTGGCTAACATCTGCGCTTTTCTGGCGCTCCATTGCCCCGGCCTACCACCAGCACTCCCGGCTTTAATTTTCTCAAAGAGGTTCTTTCGCATGGTGGGCTTAGTGTAGTTACCTGCTTCGTTTACCTTTGAGGCCATAATTTTTCCTGAAGACTAGTGTGCGTAGCACCACAAATCAAAACCGTCTCCACGCAAGTCAAATGAAACATCATTTGAAGCGGTCAACTCAAACTTCTTTGCCTTACGACTAAACTCGGCACGAATGGATTCCCAGTCTAAAGCTTCTTCGGCAGTCTTGACATGAGGAGACCCTTCACGATATGCACCTACCACAGGACGTGCCCATTCTGGCATCACTGCAATCCCTGCTGCGATTGCTTTGTCATCCTCTCGCATAGCAGCTACAATGTTTTTCAGGCAGATTAATTCTCATAGTAAGTCGGGCCTGTTTGACAGTAGCCCTAGTCGCTGTGATTTTCATGTCGTTACCTCAAAACTTCTAGGAGATGACCCCTATATACTTTCTTCTTATACCTATAACAGCTAAACCTTTAGGTTTCTGTTATAGGACACCTAATTATTCCTAGTATGTATAATGTTCACTAACGTTCACTATTATATACCTAGAATATTCCTAAAGAACCCTTACTTATATAAATCGAAAAAGTAGAAAAAAAGTTAGCATTTTTCATGAAAATAAATAAAAATAAATATTCTAACTTTTTGTACATTTTTGAGATAACACCCATTAAGTTTACATAATTTACAAGATTTTCCCCCTAAAATTTACAGAATTTACAAGTGTTGCCTTACAACGGAGTTGTACAGGTTTTATAGTTTACACTTGGGGCGGTAGCCCCCCTTTTTAAGGGGTTTTGCAAGCAAAACCAGTATTCGCTACGCTCATAGTACAATAAAGGAAGAAGAGTTCTTACAGCTTGCTGTACTATAGCACATTATTCGTATTATTTAGCGAAAACAAGGGCTTATGAC
>NZ_JADBVE010000094.1:0-33135 GCF_020245285.1 Microcystis sp. M31BS1 | reverse complement strand
TCAGTTATCAGTTATCAGTTATCAGTTATCAGTTATCAGTTATCAGTTATCAGTTATCAGTGATCAGTTATCAGTGATCAGTTATCAGTGATCAGTTATCAGTGATCAGTTATCAGTTATCAGTTATCAGTGATCAGTTATCAGTTATCAGTTATCAGTTATCAGTGATCAGTTATCAGTTATCAGTGATCAGTTATCATACTAAATCCAGTTATTAAAAACTGATTATCTATTCCCTCTTTTGCCTTTTGCCTCTTGCATGAGTGCCTGTCCTCATAAGTATCCTATACTCAACGGATTTAGTATCGGTTATCAGATTTGAGTTTTCAGTTCACTGATGACTGTTTAGCGATTTAAGGAGTGATTTAGATAGTCAATAGTTTATTCCCAATCGATCGGCAGCCATTGATTATCTAAAACCTGTTCGAGATTAAAAATTATCTGACTGGGTAAACCGCCAGGGGATAAACCCATTTTTTTCCGGACGGCCTCTAAAGCTGTATGGTAGGATGGCTCAAAAATCTCCCGAAGATAGGGCTTTAAACTAGGGCTATCCTCCAGTAAATCTTGAATTTCTGCCCGAAAATTATTGATTTCTCCATTCCAATGATTGCCATTCCGGTCTCTTTCCGATTGCCAGTAAGTTAATTTGAGTAAATGTTCTAGGAGACGAGTTAAAAGACTTTTGAGCGCGTGTCTTTCACTTCTCCCCATCGATTCAATCTCCTCAATTAAGTTGTCTAAATCCACCTCGGCAAACTGGCCTTTTTTTAATTGTTCTGCCGTGGTTTTTAGCCAGAGATAAAAATCTTCTTCGTATAATGTTAGGGTCGCTGTTTCTGTCGCTCTAGTCATGACGGAACTGCCACAGATGAAAAGTAATCGGGATTCTATATTATACAATTTTCAGACTGGTGAGGTACAAAGTCTCTCAAGGCTGAGGACTGACGTTCAAAAAGATCGCACTGCATTGATTGAGTGCGATCGCTTTTAGTGATCGATTTTTAAGTAGCGAATTTCTGAGTCAGATTCCTACTTTAATAATTTGCGCGTCAAAGCCGAACCTGCACCCAAAACACCGATGGCAAGTAAGCCTAAGACGGAAGCTGGCTCAGGAACACGCCCTGTATCAGGACGCTGAAGGTAATCTACAGAAAGAGCCTCAATCAAGAAGGTGTCCCCTGGTGTCTTGGGAATCAAGTTGATAGTCGATTTCAGTGTCCCTAGTACCCCATCATAAACTCCAATTGATGAGTTATAGACATTTGAGACGTAAAAATCGGTACCATCGTGGGCAATACCAGTTGCAGCAGCTGGAGCAGTAATGAAAGCTGCTTGCAGGAGATTGCCATTAGTATCGTAAATATCATAGACACCGCAGGCATCGCAGCGGTTGCTAATTAGTTTGCCATTGAAGTACTCCAGACCATCCATATAGTCGGCGAGTAGTATGGGTAAACGTGGCACTATGCCATAGTCAATAATTTTTTCCGTGGTTGGCTGCAGTTGAATTTTGGCTAAACAATGAAACCAAATTTGACTAACTAAAACTATTAAGGCCCCCCATCCTATCCAGAGGACGGCCAAATAAAAGCCCGATAATTCTAAAACAATTGTACTAACTGTGACAATAAAAAAGCGATCGAGGCGAGGATCGCTGATTTTTTGCTGAAATTGGGCAATTTCTGCCAAGTCCACCGCCGCCATGCGTGCCTGTTCCATACACATCCCCAGGATACCTAGGGCAAGAATGGGAGCGGATAGGTTTTCCGGTGGGAAGATTTGGGAGATTATGCCTAAACTAGCCGGAAAAAACCGTAAAAAAAGGATCGTTCGTCTCATCTATTCGGGGTGGGGTCAGATTAAGATAAGAAATGCTCTTGACTTGATCATTTCTGTAATGTCTTGTTTGCCTCCTTTTCAAAATGCTCTCCTTCTCACCCAAGCTTTAACCCATCGTTCCTATGTCAATGAACAGTCCCAATTGACGGAAAATAACGAGCGCCTAGAATTTTTGGGCGATGCGATTTTAGCTTTTTTGGTGGGCGAACTATTGTATCAAAAATATCCCGCCATGAACGAGGCCGAATTAACTCGTTTGCGGTCAAATTTGGTCAAAGAAGAACAATTAGCGCAATTGGGCATTGAAATCGGCCTGGGGGAGTTAATGCGTTTGGGTAAGGGGGCAATTAAAGATCGGGGGCGATCGAATCCTACCCTATTAGCGGACACTTTTGAAGCGATAATTGGGGCTTATTATCTAGATTCGGGGTTAAATGCGGTTAAAAACTATCTGCACGGGCTTTTTATCCCTGTTGCCTTTCATTTAGTCTCTCAACAATCGGAATCGCCATCTTTTATCGATGCCAAAAATCTCTTTCAACAGTGGGCGCTGGCTAATTTCGCCTCTAATCCAGAATATGCGATCATTGATGTTACAGGACCGCCCCACGCTAGGGAATTTACTGCTGAAGTGCGGGTTAATAACCTTCTCTACGGTACAGGTAAAGGTAAACGGAAACAGGATGCCACCAAAGCGGCTGCCGAAGATGCCTTAAAGCGCTGTCAATGGCAATAATAAATAGGGCCAAACCTACTTATCTTAGGGGCCACCAATTAACTTTATCTCTGGTGGCACTGTAAACTTCTTTTAAACCCTCGGCATCCAGTACCCGAATTAAATCCCCCGTCGATTCTGAGGCAATTAATCCCACGGTTTGCAATCCTTTTAATACCTGTTCGACGGTGCGTTGATTGAGTTGACAAGCGCGAGCAATCACATCGACGGATAAATCAAAAGTATAGATATTTTCGGCACTCGGTTGACTGCCTAATTCTCTTTCTTGATAGATTAAAGCTCTCAGTAAAGTGGCTACAGCTTGGGGTGGATAGCTACTGCAATTAAGCAGATGATACTCGAATTTTTGCTGTAATTCAAATAAAAAACAGTACCGTTGACGAAAACTTTCGTTATCGTTGTAAATCTTTTCTAGTGCCGATAAGGGAATTTTCAGGACGTGGGTAGTTTTATAGGATTCCACCAAACAGGGAAAAGCGCGACTGGCTAAACCATAACTAAAGGGTAAACTCCTCATACCAAAACAGCCACCGGGGTAGGTAATGGCAATAATCCGGTCGAGGGGAGTGCTGCGGACGACGATTACACCCTCATCCAAAATCACATACAAAACATCTAGAAATTCATCGGGTAGAAAAGCCGTATAGACGGGACGATTGGAAAATAGCGTCTCTAGCTTGAGATTGTCGGCATCGAGATACTGACTTAACCAAGCTTCCTCTAGTCCGCGAAAGAGAAAACTCTGGTTAATCAGTTGTTGTAGGAGGGTTGTTTTTTTGGCCTTGACGCTCTTGCCCATAGTCTCAAACCTAGATGTAGCACTGATTTTATCTTCTCACAGTTTCCCTTGTTATCGCCTTATTCCCAATTTGTTTTATAAATGTATTGAAATTTTATTTCCTGTGCTGTAAGATTAAAGCAGACCTGAAAACAGATACAACCTCAGAGTAAAGCTTAGGAGTGCCGCCGATGCAGTCATCCCAGTCTTGTTTATCCCTACTCATGGCAACTGTCTTGACGGGAGGAATGCTGGCATCTTGTACCTCATCCCCCACCAATAGCGGCAATGACAGCCAAAAACCCGTGACTGTGACGCTTGTTTCCTATGCTGTTACCCAAAGCGCCTACGAAAAAATCATTCCCAAATTTGTCGAGGAATGGCAACAAAAAACGGGGCAAAAAGTAACTTTTGAACAGAGTTATGGTGGTTCCGGTTCCCAAACTCGCGCCGTTATCGATGGTTTAGAAGCGGATGTGGTAGCGTTGGCTTTAGCTTTGGATACCAAGAAAATTGAGCAAGCGGGATTAATTCAACCCGGTTGGGAAAAAGAAGCTCCTAATGACTCTATTGTTCATAAATCTGTGGTGGCTTTTGTTCCTCGTGATGCCAATATTAAAATTAATCAATGGTCAGATTTAGCCAAGGATAATATTAAAGTTATTACCGCTAATCCCAAGACTTCCGGCGGAGCGCGCTGGAATTTTCTCGCTCTTTGGGGTTCGGTGACGCAAGCGGGAGGCAGTGAACAAGCGGCGGAAACTTTTGTCGAAAAAGTGTTTAAAAATGCGCCAGTTTTACCTAGAGATGCTCGCGAATCTAGTGATGTATTTTTTAAACAAGGTCAGGGAAATGTGCTAATTAATTACGAAAACGAGATGATTCTCGCTAACCAAAAAGGTGAGAAGTTAGCTTATACTGTTCCCACCGATTATAATATTTCTATTGATAATCCCGTGGCGGTTGTTGATGCCAATGTGGATAAAAAGGGTACGAGAAAAGTGGCCGAAGCTTTTGTGCAGTTTTTATTTACCCCAGAGGCACAAAGAGAATTTGCTAAAGTTGGTTTTCGTCCCGTTGAACCGACTATAGTTAAAGAGTTTGAGAGTAAATTTCCTCAGATAAAAAATCTCTTTACCGTGCAGGATTTAGGCGGTTGGGATCAGGTACAAAAGCAATTTTTTGATGATGGAGGCTTGTTCGATAAAATTCTGACTAAAGCTGGTAAATCTTAAAGGAGAAAAACCATGGATAATCAACCTCAATGGCAAACTATTAATCATCCCCAAAGTGACTTACATCTCGATCAATCAGGACTTGATCGCCCCACTTCCCGAAGAATAAAAATTCGGATTCCCAAACAATATGTTAACGAGCCGATTATAGCACGTTTGGGGTCTTTTCCTGGTCTAAAAGTGAATATATTTTCTGCTTTGTTAGCTGCCAATAATAATCAAGATGGCTGGTTCGATCTACAACTGCAAGGCAACTCTCAAGGGATAGAAAATGCCCTTTCCTATCTGGCAGATTTAGATGTAGAAGTTTGGTATGATTCAGCACAAGTTCTTGAAGAAGCGGACAATTGGTAATCTCTAGCAATAATTAACAATGGCTAACCCACAATTATCTTTATCTCCCAGTCAACCCCTGAAAAAAGTTTCTATTCCTTGGGTAATTACCATTAGTTATCTAGTGGTTTTGTTGGTTTTACCGGCAGCGGCACTATTTGCTAAATCCCTAACTCTTGGTTTTGCCGAATTTTGGCGCATTGCCACTTTACCGATTTCTTTATCCGCTTACCAAGTCACTTTTTTTACTTCCTTAATCGCCGGATTAATTGACGGAGTTTTTGGCACTATTATCGCTTGGGTATTAGTGCGTTATCGATTCCCGGGTAAAAAAATTGTCGATGCTTGTGTAGATTTGCCCTTTGCTTTACCCACTTCTGTTGCCGGTTTAGTCCTAGCCACAGTTTACAGTGATAACGGTTGGCTCGGTCAATTTTTTGCCCCCTTTGGCATTAAGATATCCTTTACCATTTTAGGGGTTTTTGTGGCGATGTTATTTATCGCTTTACCCTTCATTGTCCGCACCTTACAGCCAGTTTTACAGGAAATGGAAAAAGAAGTAGAAGAAGCGGCTTTATCCCTCGGCGCTTCCTCTTGGCAAATCTTCTGGCGAGTTATTTTTCCCACAATACTACCCGCTATTTTAACAGGAGTTGCCCTCGGTTTTGCCAGAGCGATCGGTGAATATGGTTCTGTAGTTATTATCTCCTCTAATATCCCCTTTAAGGATTTAATTGCCCCAGTTTTAATCTTCCAAAGACTAGAGGAATATGATTACACAGGGGCGACAGTAATCGGCATGGTTTTATTACTGGTTTCTTTGTTCATGTTAGTAGTAATTAATTTCCTGCAACAATGGGGGCAAAAATACAGAGTTAAGTAAAGAGTAAAAAACCTTAGAGTATGACTGGAGACAGATCAAAAATGCAGAATCCAAAAGCCTTAACTAAAACGAAAGAATGGGATTACAAACCCCTACTGATTATCATTGCCCTTGTTTATCTTGCCTTCTTGCTTTTTATTCCAGCAGCGGCAGTATTTTACTATGCTTTTCGCAATGGATTCCAAGCTTTTTTAGAAGCGGCGGGAACTTCTGACTTTATCGAAGCGGTGAAATTAACAGTAATTATTGCCCTAATTACTGTACCCTTAAACACAATTTTTGGACTTTGTGCAGCCTGGGTAATTGCTCGCAATCAATTTCGTGGCAAAACGTTATTAATTAGTTTAATTGACTTACCTTTTGCCGTTTCTCCTGTGGTAGCGGGGTTAATGATTGTACTGCTCTATGGGCGCAATGGTTGGTTAGGTTCTTTCCTAGAATTTTTCGATATAAAAATACTTTTTGCTTTACCCGGAATGGTATTAGCAACTATATTTGTTACTATGCCTTTTGTCGCTAGAGAAGTTATCCCAGTCTTAGAAGAAATTGGCTTGGAACAAGAGGAAGCGGGGCGCACTTTAGGGGCAAGTGATTGGCAGATTTTCTGGCGCATAACTTTACCCAATATTCGTTGGGGATTGATGTACGGAGTGCTGTTAACTAATGCCCGGGCGATGGGAGAATTTGGGGCGGTTTCTGTGGTTTCTGGCAGTATTTTAGGGAGAACTGCTACCCTGCCAATTTTCGTAGAACAGGCCTATAAAAATTATCTCACTCCTGCCGCTTTTAGTGCGGCGGCTATCCTAGCTTTACTAGCAGGAGTTACTTTAATTATCAAAGAAATTCTCGAACGTAAAACCGCCCACAAAATTCACACTACCTAACTACAAAAAACCTAAAAATCATGAAGGCGTTGGGTTTCATGCTTCAACCCAACCTACGTTCTACAAAAAACCTAAAAATATGAGTATTACTATCCAGCAAGTTTCTAAACGTTTCGGCAATTTTCAGGCTTTAGATAATATCAGTTTAACCATTCCTGAAGGTAAATTAGTCGCCCTCCTCGGACCATCGGGATCGGGAAAATCCACCTTATTACGTTCAATTGCCGGATTAGAAAGTCCCGACAGTGGCGCGATTATCATTAACGGACAAGATACCACCCATGTGGATCCTAGACGGAGAAATATCGGCTTTGTTTTTCAACATTATGCCCTATTTAAACATTTAACTGTCCGTCAAAATATTGCTTTTGGTCTAGAAATTCGCCAGCAAAAATCCCCAGTAATTAAGAAAAGAGTTGAGGAATTATTAGAATTAATTCAATTACAAGGATTAGGCGATCGCTATCCCGCCCAATTATCGGGAGGACAACGGCAGCGAGTAGCTTTAGCCCGCGCTTTAGCCATTCAACCGAATGTATTATTATTAGATGAACCCTTTGGAGCTTTAGATGCAAAAGTCAGAAAAGAATTAAGGGTATGGCTGAGAAATTTACACGAAGAAGTTCACGTTACCAGTGTTTTTGTTACCCACGATCAAGAGGAAGCAATGGAAGTAGCCGATACGATTGTCGTGATGAATCATGGTAAAATTGAACAGGTGGGTTCTCCCGCCGAAATTTACGATCATCCTGCCACACCTTTTGTGATGCAATTTATTGGGGAAGTGAATATCTTACCCAGTTTAGCAGGATTAGGAAATGGACATCATCCGGGTGATAATTCCACCGTTTTTATCCGTCCCCACGACCTGGAAATTATGCCCGAACAAGATGGTTTGAATAGTTGGGCAGTGGTAAAAAGAGTTATTCATTTAGGCTGGGAAATACAAGTAGAATTAATGTTAGCCGATGGGGAAATGGTGGTGGCTTATCTCAATCGTGAGGAATACAAGCAATTACAGTTACAACCAGAACAAACGGTACATTTAAAACCAAGAAAAGCGACTTTACTCACTGATTTTGACAATAAAAGTGAGAAAGTTATCGATTACTCAATTTAAAAACTCCAGGTTTATTAAAGAGTTTTTCATAAAGCTGTAAGTGACTTTCACCGCTGCCACTTTCTCAGCACTGATAGAGTTAGAGCAACTTCTTTACCTTTCTCCTCAATAAAATCTAGCAATTCCTTGGCGGTGCTTTTATCTTCATCTACTTTGGTGTTAAGATTGACAGCTTTGAGGTCAAAGTTTTTGGCTTCGATTTCTTCACGGGTGATTGTCCAACTCCTCTCACTATCTTCTCGGTTGGGTAATAGTTCTATAAACTCCTGAAAGTGATTCATCATCAGGGGTTTGCGCTTGGTAACTTTGACATCGGACAGGTCATAATACCAGATTTTTTCAGTGGGTTTGCCTTTAGTAAAAAAGAGGATGTTAGCTTTAACACCCCCACCGGCAGCCACAAAAGTCCCCGCGGGCAAACTAACGATACACCAGAGATTACAGTCGTTTAATAGTTTTCGTTTGCTCTGGACAAAAGCATTTTCATTGGTGCGAAATAACACCCCTTCATCTAGGACGATGCCGCAGCGTCCCCCCGGTTTCAAACTATCGATAACGTGCTGTAAAAATAGGACTTGAGTGGCACTGGTTTTATAGGCAAATTGTGCCTGTACGGTCCTGTGTTCTTTGCCGCCAAAGGGGGGGTTAGTGAGGATAATATCGAACTGGGGCGGAGCATCTTGGAACAGGTCGCCATAGATGACTTCTCGGTTTAAGGTGTTGCCGTGCCAGAGGTGGGGGTAATCGATGCCGTGTAGGACTAAATTAGCGAGGGCAATGGGGTAGATGAGGTTCTCTTTTTCCCTTCCGTAAAAGGTTTTTAGTTTGACGGTTTCTAGCTGTTCGGGGGTGATGTCATCTGCTAGGAAATCGCGGATATATTCGTAGGATTGGGCCAGGAATCCGCCCGTGCCGCAGCAGGGGTCATAGATGGTTTCTCCTACTTGGGGGGTGATGGCTTTGACCATTGCCCGGATGACTTCCCGGGGGGTAAAGAATTGACCGCCATCGTTGTTTTTTTCTCCCATTTTCAACAGCAATCCCTCGTAAACTTGGGAGATGGGGAAGATGTGGGTAGGGTCAATGTAGTCGATTTCGTGGATTTTATCGAGGATGTCTAACAGGTTGGTTTCGGTGTCGATGCGGACTCGTTCGACACTGGATATGACCTCACTGATAATTTTTTGGCGGGGGGTGGCTTGGGGTTTGTTTTTGAGGCTTTTGAGGTAGGGAATGACTTCTTCATTGACAAAGGGCAGAAATTGACCCATTTCCCCCATTTGCAGGTTAAGGCGGCGGTTGCCTTCAGGGTTCGCCCAATCTCGCCAACGGTAGGGTTCGGGGATGGAATCGGCAAAAGAGTCCCCCACGGCTTCCGCTTCTTCCGCTTCTCGCTGTTCGGTGTCGTCAAGGATTTTGAGGAACAGTAGCCAACTGAGTTCGGGGACGTACTGTAAAGCACCGGCACAGTTGGAACGCCGCATGATGTCGCAGATGCCTTTGATGTAGCTGTTAAGTCCCTGTTGGGTGGTGAAGGTTTTACCGTTGTCGTTGCTGTTTTTTTTAGCCATTGAGTTTACCTAATTTGTCTAACCTGCCAAGCGGAGATTGGCAATGAGGGGGAGTTGGAGTTCGTTTTTTTCTTGCAGTATTTGAGAAAAGAATAGGATTTCTAGGTTTTCGATTTCTTCGGTTTGGGGGTTGACTCTCACAATAATATCATCTCCTAATTCTTCTGATTCTTGTTCGGGATAGGGAGCGCATTTATTGATATAGAGAATGTCTCCCGTTGGGTCATATTTGATAATTAGGTTTTCTGTCATTTAGTAAAATAATAGCGATTTTCTTCTGATTCGGTACGAGGTATGAACAGTATTTGGTTTAAGTTTGTCCATGCTTGCTGTGTTTTTTCTATGTCTATTGTTTGCATAACTATAATTCTCCCTTAAAGGCGCGGCGCAATAGGACGGCGGGGAGTTTATTGATGGTGTCGAGTTGCTCTTTTAAGTTCTGTTTTAGTCGTTCCACTTCTTGCATTTGTTCGGTTAGAGTTGAGGCGATTTGTTGTTGTTTGGCAAGGCTAGGCAGAGATATTTCTAAAGGTTGAAGTATACTTAATTTTAAGTTTGCCTGTGCTACTTGAGGTGCTATCGATTTTAGATGTTCCCTAATAAATAACAAGCTGTAATAGATAAAATCTGTATTACTTGCTTCCAAATATGGGGTAATACCAACTAAGCTATCTGGCATACAACTATCAAAATCCAGAATACCAACAGCACCAATGGTAGCGGCTATAGTTATTACTAATGTTCCTTTTGGGAACAATTTACTGACTGCTAAACCATCGGCATTTAAAGTAGTATTATAAGCCGTAATATATTTATTAGCTGATTCTACTTCTCCAGTTTGTATCCACGGATAATCCCCTCCATAATAGCGAGGATCGTTACGAGGTCTTGGGGTAAATTTCCCTCTTTCTAATTTTGCAATATCCCCTAACTTTCTCCTCTCCCAAGAATTAGCCTCCTCACTTTCAAAAACAGCCCGAAGATAGGCAGCAGGTAAAGCCTTGGCAGCTTCTAACTGTGCTTCTGTTGCTTTTCGTGCCTTTTCTACCGCTTCCATCTGTTCATTAAGAATGGCGGCGATTCGCTTTTGTTCGCTTAGGGGTGGGAGGGGGATTAAATATTCATATAGGTATTTGGGATTGGTATTTTTTTGTAAGTTTCCTGTATCGTCAAGGGTTGCATATTTTCTAAAATCTTTTGAACGTAAAGTATAGTAAAGAAAATTATTATCCAATATCTCTTGGTCAAGATTGATAAATTTCCCCACACGCTGATTTAATAATGCTGGTTTTGCTAAATTGTAAATAGCAACAGTGCCTAGATATTCTCCTGATGGAGACATATCGGTTAATGTAATCAGTAAATCATTAGGATAAATATAAAAATCTTGGTATAAATTAGCTATATTTTTTGCAATGTAACTTTGTTGATTTAAGTTTATCTTTAATGCAAAATCTTTGCTAATATTTCCCATTTTTATAACAGGAACGCCATCGGTAGTAAATTGACTACTTTTAAAAGCATATCCATTTATAATTTCACAAACATCCCCCAACTTTACCCACTGCCAACCATCGGGCAACTGCCGATCATTTTCCTGACTCATAATAACTCCCTTGCCCAATCATAAACATTCAAATACCAATCCCAAATTAAAAACCCTAAGCGGCAAACAATCTTATCTTAGTTTCCTGTATGATCTCAGAGGGTTTACCTACTAACTTTAACGCCGACAAACCCCCAGCCTTAGTCACTTCCGGCACTTGAAAAATGAGCTTATTTTCCAATCCTTCCGTCCCCGACTTAGCAAACTGAGAAGCGATCGCCCTCACTGTCGCCGCCGTTTCTTCTGGCATTTCGCGTAACCAATCCTCCTGTTTATAACTAAAAGCTTCCGCTCTTTCCAGACGAGTCAGACGGTGCAAACCATAACCCAACTCTCCCAAAACATCAAATAAATCGCAAGCTTCCAACTCATCTAGTGTCCTAATTATACTTGCTGATCGCCCCCCATCAGGCAGTATTTGTAATAACCTCCCCCGCTCCTCCGGCTGAACCCAAATCGAACGAAATAAAGTCAAATTAGTCACCTGATTAACCAAGGATTCCGCCAGCCTCTCTCGATACTCTTCTACCGTTATCGGCTTCGTTTCTCCGCCTACCGTCGTCAGAATATAGCGCCCCACCGGAGTAATATTTACCTCGAACCCCTCAACGGAGATAACCTGGCGTTGCTGCCTTTCCTTTGGTTCCGCCGCCGTCCCCTTTTTGGTGGCTAACTTATCGAGAAACTTCTCCCCAAATAAACGGGTAGCATTAGTGTAGTCATACACCCGAAACATTAACTTATTAGTGGGTAGATCCAACCGCGTCCCCCGCCCTACCATTTGATAGAAACTAATGGGAGAATTGACATATTTAAAAAAGACAATATTTCTCACATTGGGGACATCAACACCGGTGGTTAAAAGATCTACCGTCGTCGCGACAAAATGGGAACGGGAACTGCCCTTTAAATCCGGCAAATAGTCATTACCCGAAGATTTGGCCGTACACTTGAAGGCATAATAATCCTTCGGCTTTTCCCCCTTAGCGGCACACCAACGAGCATAGAGATTATTCATCTCAATGGCTACAGCATCAGCATGGCGGTCATTAACACAGAAGATAATCGTTTTCTGTTCCACTTCCCCCGTTGTTAACAAATGATTGAATAAATCCCCCGCCATCGCCATCACACGGTCAGGGAGCAAAATTGACCGCTCATAACTGGTTTTCTCGTACATTTCCCTAATTTCTGCCTCTGGGATGGGCTGTCCCGTGTTGGCATCAAGGGGATTTCTGCTGATGACCTCCTCCACTGTAATGCCCGTGTCATCGAGGTTGATGGCACTCCTAACAATTTCGCAGGCGGCAAGATAGCCATCCTCTATCCCTTGTCCGATGTCGTATTCATAGACGGGTTCGCCAAAATAGGCCATATTATCGGCGGTGATTTGTCTATCGGGTTCTGATTCGGGCGAGTCTTCTGTAAACTCCAATTCCCGGGGAGTTGCCGTCAACCCCACCTGTACCGCCTCACTGTTGCGGGTGAGAACTTGCGACCACTTACCCCAAGCGGAACGGTGACACTCATCGATGATGATATGGCTGAAATAATTTTCCGGGTAATGGGTGGTTAAAAAATTCCCCATGTCCTCTTCCTTGTCCACATTCAGGGTTTGATAGGTGGCAATTAAAACACGGGCATTCTTGTGGGGTTGGTTCTTTTCTACTTCCGCCGCCTCGGAACCGAAGGCAATTTGCAAAGCCGCCGCCCCCTGGGTTCTCAACTCATCGCGATCGCAGACAAATAAAGCCCGCCGCAACTGTCCGGCATCTGCTATTTTTCGCAGTAGGTTACAGGCGATAAAAGTCTTACCCGCACCCGTTGCCAGGGTTAGAAGGACTCGCGCCGGGGAGCCTGTTTGCTGGCAGCGGGCAATTTTTTCCAAAGCAGCGCGGATGGCAGCATCTTGGTAGTAACGCCGTCCTCCTTCTCCCCCCTTATAAGGAGTCAGCAGGGGACGGGCGACCTCCTCTGCTAGGCTGAAGCCTACATACTGCTCGTATCTCCCTCTCAGTTCGGCCGGGGTAGGAAATTGGCTGAGGGGCTGAGGGGCTGAAGTTATATTCGTCGTGCGATCGTGTTCGACAAAAAGATGACCGTTACAGGAGTACACAAACGGTACATTTAACCCTTTGGCATAGCGTTTAACCTGTTCTAAGCCTTCAGTGGGGGGCGCATCTTCCTTTTTTGCTTCTATTAGGGCGACGGCTAAGGGTTGGCTGTCGCTACTGACGGCCACTCGCAGGGTATAATCGATCCTTCCCCTGGCGCGTTCGGCTTCCCCATCGATAATTTGAATTGCCCCCGGGGTTTCTTCTCGCTTGAGACAATCCTCGGTCCATCCTCTTTGATGCAGGACGGGGTCAATTAATTTGGCTCTGGTGTCTGTTTCTCCTAATCCCATGGTTCTCTCAAGACAGTAAACAGATAACTGATAAGTAGGGAGGCACAATTATTTGTAGTGGTTTGTTTCAGCTAATTTGGTGTATTAGAAAAATGCTATAAATTCTATAATCTAAGACTTTAAACCGAAATCTATTGCCCTATTTTAGCTGAAACAGTCCAGTAGGATGGGTTAGCGGTAGCGTAACCCATGCGGGGGTTGGGTTTCATGCTTCAACCCAACCTACGTTCTGATAACTGATAACTGATAACTGATAACTGATAACTCAGGTTAATTAACTATTTTTCGCCTCTAATTTGGTCAAACGACTTTTAAGTTCCTGATTTTCCTGTTTCATTTTTTCTAATTCCTCGCGAATTTCCTGAATTGCTTTCTCGGAACCCAATTTTTTCTGGACTTTTTGTACTGCTTCCTCGGCTACACGACGGACACGACCATCGGGAGTTCGATCGCTCAAAGCTTGTAAAATAACGATAGCTTTGGCATTTTCTATCTGTCCTAAAGCGTTACACACTGCCACTTGCGTCAAGAAAAAAGTTTCCTTGGCAATGGTTTCTAAACGTTCCAAAATTACGGTTAATTTGTCGGTGGTTTGTCCGGAAGAAATCGCTCCCAGGGCGCGGATAGCCCCTAATCTCAGGGGTTGAGGCGTGCCTAAAGCCGTGTAGGTCAAAATTGACTCTAAAGCCGCTGGCGAGGTTTTTAACTGGCTTAAACCCCCAATTGCGCCCGCTCTTACTACCTCATTCCACCCCTTTCTTAACTGTAAAATATGATTGAGCAGGTCAATAATTTCCCCTTCTTGATCTTGCAATTGTCCCACGGCCATGGAGCCTAATCCTCGCGCCGCGGCCGCTTCCACATAATAACTAGCATCTCCGGCTTCTAGTAGGGATTTAAGCGCGTTATAACTATCTAAGGTTTTAATTTCACTTAATCCCTCGACCACTGCCCGACGTACTTGTGCTTTTTCATCGTTTAAACCTTTAATTAAAGCAGTAACCGCCTGATCTAAACCAAGAGTCGCTAACTGTTTGACCACCTCCACACGCACACCCCAAAAAGGCTCATTTTCTAGGGATGTCCCTAAAGCTTCGATCGCTTCTAAACCGCCTTTTTTAGCAATGGCTATGGCTGCATAGATACGGGAAATCGGGTCGGGATCCTGTTGTAATTGCGCTTTTAATTCACCGATGGGATACTCAAGAGTGACGGTTTTGAGGAAATTATTACCCCGATCGAACTTGACAAAATCGGGCTTTTGTGCTAGGGGAAAATAGAAAGTTTGTTCTTTTTGGTGAATCCGCAGATTGTAGGTAATATCCTCAGAGTTGAGATAGGCAAAAGCGACGGGAATTTTCAAGTCGAATAGTTCTTTTTCGTCCTGGGTTTGGGTGACAGTTAATTGGGCTAAATTATTCTGATTGTCCCAACTGTAGGCCACCTTATAATCGGGATGACCACCGCGATAAACGTACTGATCAAAGAGGAATAATAAATTGTACCCGGTCGCTTTTTCGATCGCCCGTAATAAGTCCACAGTTTCCACGGTTTTATGGGCATTATCCCGCACAAAAGTCTGAATCGCTTTTCCGAATAAATCTTCCCCTAAAATAGAGCGGATCATGTGATAAACACAAGCGCCTTTTTCGTAGAGATGACGATCATAAAGTTCGATCGCTTCTCGATAAACATGAGTAACAATCGGACGACGATAGCGGGAAGTATCTTCTTCTAAATAACTTCTTGCTTCCCCTAATAAATAATAACTACCAGCAGCTTTTCCGTATTCCGATTCTGTCCATAAAACCTCAGAATAGGAGGCCATTCCCTCTTTAATCCAAGCGTGAGACCAGTGTTTAATTACCACTAAATCACCGAACCATTGATGAGCTAATTCATGGGCAACTAAGCTTTCTGTCCAAGTATGATCGATGCTGGCTCTTTGATCAATTAAACAGCGATCGGTTAAAATTGTGGTGGAGGTATTTTCCATCCCACCAAAAATAAAATCATCTACACAAACTTGCGCGTATTTGGGATAGGGATAGGGATAACCAAACTTTTGGCTAAAAAACTCGATCATGCGGGGAGTTTTACCCATACTTCTTTGGCCCTCTTCTTCCCGTCCTTTTTCCACATAATAAGTGACAGGAACACCATTCCATGAGTCGCATAATTCAGCAAAATCTCCCACCGCAAGAGTCATTAAATAGGTGGGATGAATTTGCTTTTGTGACCAGTGATAAATTCTGTCCTCACCAACGGTTGCCACCGAGATTAATTCCCCGTTAGAAATAGCGATATAGGGTTGGGGAATTTTCACCCGAATTTCGGAGGTAGTTAATTGGCCAGGGTAATCAAAACAGGGAAACCAAAAGCGAGAATCTTCATCTTCTCCCTGGGTCCAAACTTGCATCGGTTTATCGGGATAATATTCATCGGGGCCGATAAAATATAACCCCCGTTGTGGTTGCTTAACCTGATAGTTAATCGTCAGGATAATCGGTTTATCGGTGGTGGGTTGTAGCAGATGAATGGTCAGCAGAAAACGATCATAGTCAAAGGGTTGACTGATACCTTCAATGAACACAGAATCAATATTTAGATCCACCGCATCCAGAGTTAAACTGCTAATTCCCCGACGAATGGGGGTGAGGGTAATCTGACAGCTGCCCTGAAAACTTTGTCGGGGAATATCAATAATTAAATCGAGAAAAATATGATTAACTTGTCCGGGTCGATCGGGGTTATAATGGGGTTTAGCCCCGGGTAACTCAAAGGGTTGACGCTGATTATTTTCTGTGTCGATGGTGAGATGAGACATATTAGCCCTAACTTGCTGATTTTTGTCCGGTAAACTTAAATTAACACGATCGGTCGTCCCTTTCCTTGCTAATAATAATCCCACCCCTATGAATCTCCCTTCCTTTCTCTGGTTATGGAAAATTGCCGCTTGGTCGATGGGATTTACCCTCTTTGCCTATTTTTTACTAGCGGTTTCGGGGGTAAACATGGGTTATCGACGACTTGCGGGCCAATCTCGACCAAAATGGTTAAGACCCTTTCATCTCCTCAGCGGCCTGATCATGGTTACTTTGGTCTTAATTCTGCTGGGAATCGGATTAGTGGGAACAATCGGTCATTATGGCAGTTTAGGTCACTCTTCCCACCTGATAGCGGGTTTATCGGTGGTTTTTCTGGTTTTTGTTTCGGCAATTAGCGGCCTGAACATTACAACCCGTCCACCCCTAGCGCGGTCTCTCCACATCGGCACTAATCTTTTATTGTTTCTGGGTTTTCTTTTTGTTACCCTAACAGGATGGGATGTGGTCCAAAAATATCTACAATAAAAATAGTCGGCGATCGAGTGGAGACTGTTCGATCGAGAAAAACTAGCTAAGTAAGTGGATGTTAAAAATTGTCACATCCCCCCCCCTTATCAAGGGGGAATTAAGGGGGGATCCCCCCGCCTATCGGCACCCCCCTTATCAAGGGGGGCAGGGGGGATCAAAGACAAAATCTATCTTCAATTTAATTGAAACCACTTACTTATCTCATCCCGAAAAATCGCTTTTTAGTGACAGAATACTCACCCCCAAATCATTATGCAAACCGTCGAATCACAAGCTATTAACACGATGTCAGTGCCAAAAAAAGGGCTACCGGTAACAATTATTACTGGGTTCCTTGGTAGTGGTAAGACTACCCTCCTCAATCATATTCTCAGCAATCAACAGGGATTAAAAACTGCTGTTCTTGTCAATGAATTTGGTGAAATCGGTATCGATAATGAACTGATTATCAGCAGTGATGACAGCATGGTAGAATTAAATAATGGCTGTATTTGCTGCACGATTAACGAGGATTTAATTCAAGCAGTTTATAAAGTTCTCGAACGTCCCGAAAAAATCGATTATTTAGTCGTAGAAACCACAGGATTAGCCGATCCTTTACCAGTAGCTTTAACCTTTTTAGGAACGGAATTACGGGAAATGACTCGTTTAGATTCCATTGTCACTATGGTGGATTGTGCCAATTTTAGTCTCGATTTATTCAACTCGCAAGCGGCCTTAAGTCAAATCACCTACGGTGATATTATTGTTCTCAATAAAACCGATCTAGTGGATGAAGCGGATGTGGATTCTTTAGAAATAAGAATCCGGGACATGAAGCAAGGAGCGAGAATTCTTCGTACTAGCAAAAGTCAAGTCCCTTTACCCTTAATTCTCAGCGTCGGACTATTTGAATCGGATAAATATTTCGACACAGAGGAAGAACACCACGACCATCATCACCACGACCACGATCACGACCATTGCGATCATGATCACCACCACGATCACGATCATGATCATGATCATGATCATCACGACCATTCCAATCATTTAGAGGTGGATGGATTTACTTCTATTTCCTTTGCTAGTGACCAACCTTTTTCGATTCGGAAGTTCCAATATTTCCTCGATAATCAGTTACCAGAAAGCGTTTTCCGCGCTAAGGGTATTCTCTGGTTTGATGAAAGTCCTAAACGTCATATTTTTCACCTCAGTGGCAAACGTTTTACTCTCGAAGATGACGAATGGAAAGGTACTCCGAAAAATCAGCTAGTTCTTATCGGTCAAAATCTCGATCATGAAACCCTAAAAGAACAGATTAACAGTTGTCTCATTTTACCTGCTGTCAATCACGGTAAAGGATTTGGGAAATAGATAACCATCTCTTGCGGGGGTGTTAGCCTAGGGTAACACACCCCCATCACCTAAATTCCCCACTTCCCCACTTCACCTAATTATTTATTTTTATTCGGGTACTTTTCCCCCTAAAGATTCCACGATCGATCGAGTATTTTCTTTCAGCATTTTTACATAACTATCCCCCCTAGTACCCACCGCGCCGATCGAATCAGAATATAATTGTTGTGGTGCTAATTTCACCCCCGCTTCTTCGGCTACAGTGGTAATTAAAGCGGGATTAATAGTAGTCTCGGCAAAGATAGCAGGAACCTGGAAATTTTTAATAGCATCGGCTAAATTTTTCACCGTTTGGGCGCTAGGTTGTTCTTCGGTACTAATGCCAATTAAAGTTCCCGCAACTTTTAAACCGTAGGCATGAGCATAATACTGAAAAGCGTCATGAGTGGTGACTAATTGTCTTTGGGAAGGGGGGATAGTTTCAATAGCCGCAGTAATCCAGCGATCAAGATTTTCTAATTCTGCGATTAATTGGGCGGCATTTTGGGTAAAAATCTCTTTATCTTCGGGACTTAATTTAATCAGTTGATCTCGGATTTTTTCCACCATAATTATCCCATTTTTCGCCGAACCCCAAACGTGGGGATCGGGTACTTTCTGCCCCTCTTTTTCTAGTTGTAACGGCTTGATTGCTTCCCCCACGGCCACTTTTTTAGCTTTAATTCCCGTAGAATTGATCATTTTAATTAACCCCGGTTCGAGATTATAACCGTTATAGAGAATTAAATCGGCTTTTTCTAAAGCCACACTATCGGCGGGAACCGGTTCATAAACGTGGGGATCATCCCCTGGTTTTAAAATGTCTTGATGGTCAATTTCTTCACCGCCCACTCGTGCGGTTAAATCGGCGATAATTGTGCTAGTGGAGATTACCTTGGGTTTTTGGTTATCGGTGGTATTAACCGAGGCATGACAAGCAACCAATCCCAAAAATAAACAGGATAAAATTAGTTGTTTCATCGAGAAATAGAGATGAGGGGTTAGAGGTTAGAGATGGGGGGAAATGGCATTGATATCTATCCTGATTTTTTTCCTGACTAAAGACTCCTTTTACCATTAAAATAGAGAATAGAGAAGGTGTAAATTGAAGAGATATGGATAACCAAGCCCCGATTAAACTACCGAAAACCAGCGAATCCGACCACCTCAAGCGCATTCGTCACACCACCTCCCATGTTATGGCCATGGCGGTGCAGAAATTATTCCCGCAAGCCCAAGTTACTATCGGGCCTTGGACTGAAACCGGATTTTACTACGATTTTGATGTGCCGGAACCTTTTACCGATAAGGATCTCAAGGACATCAAAAAAGAGATGGTCAAAATTATCAATAAAAAACTGCCGGTGATTCGCGAGCAAGTTTCTCGGGAAGAGGCGGAAAAGCGCATTAAAGCGATTAATGAACCCTATAAGCTGGAAATTCTGGCGGGAATTCAAGAACCCATCACCCTTTATCATCTTGGGGACGCTTGGTGGGATTTGTGCGCCGGTCCGCACCTAGATAATACAAGTGAACTAGACCCGAAAGCGATCGAATTAGAGACGGTAGCGGGTGCTTATTGGCGCGGGGATGAGAATAAAGCCCAATTACAGCGCATTTACGGCACGGCATGGGAAAATCCCCAACAATTAGCCGAATACAAGCGCCGTAAGGAAGAAGCACTCAAACGCGACCATCGGAAATTAGGCAAAGAATTAGGTTTATTTATTTTCTCTGATTCTGTCGGGCCGGGGTTGCCTTTATGGACACCGAAAGGAACTTTAATTCGTTCTTTGTTAGAAGATTTTCTGAAAAAAGAACAGTTAAAACGCGGTTATTTACCCGTAGTTACTCCCCATATTGCTCGCGTCGATTTGTTTAAAATTTCCGGTCACTGGCAAAAGTACAAAGAAGATATGTTTCCCATGATGGCAGACGATGAGGAATCTGCTAGTAAGGAAATAGGATTTGTCCTCAAACCGATGAACTGTCCTTTTCATATTCAAATCTATAAAAGTGATTTGAGATCCTATCGGGAATTGCCGATGCGTTTGGCAGAATTCGGGACAGTTTATCGTTACGAACAATCGGGAGAATTGGGAGGATTAACTAGAGTTCGCGGTTTTACCGTCGATGATTCCCATTTGTTTGTCACTCCCGAACAATTAGACAAGGAATTTTTAAGCGTTGTTGATTTAATTTTGACGGTGTTTAAGAGTTTACAACTAAAGAATTTTAAGGCGCGATTGAGTTTTCGTGACCCCGAATCGGATAAGTATATCGGTTCCGATGAAGCTTGGGAAAAGGCACAATCAGCGATTAGAAAAGCGGTGCAAACTTTGGGGATGGATTATTTTGAAGCTCCTGGAGAAGCGGCTTTTTATGGTCCGAAATTAGACTTTATTTTCCAAGATGCCCTCGAAAGAGAATGGCAGTTAGGAACGGTACAGGTAGATTATAATTTACCCGAACGTTTTGAACTAGAATACGTTGCCGAAGATGGTAATCGTAAACGTCCAGTGATGATTCATCGCGCACCTTTTGGTTCTTTGGAACGTTTAATCGGTATTTTAATCGAAGAATACGCGGGAGATTTTCCTCTTTGGTTAGCCCCTGTCCAGATACGATTATTACCGGTTAGTGATACTCAATTGGATTACGCTAAAGAGGTGACAGTGAAAATGCAGTTGTTAGGAATTCGCGCCGAAACCGATACCAGTGGCGAACGTTTGGGTAAAATGATTCGCAATGCTGAAACCGCAAAAATACCCGTGATGGCAGTGGTGGGGGCAAAAGAAATGGAAAGTAATAGTTTAAGTATTCGCACCCGTGCCACGGGCGATTTAGGAGTAATTAGCGTCGAGGAAGTGGTGGCAAAATTAGAAACTGCCATCCAAAATCACGGTAATTTTTAAGCGTTTGCTCATCTAATTCTATGGGGCAGAAAATATTTCTGTCCCAGCATTTTTTTCCTTTAGGTATCATCATCTTTTTGAAAGGGATTTTCCCCAATGCCTAGGCCTTTTTTGCTCTGTTTTAAGTCTTTCCAGAGGGCTTTAATTTTTTGGTAGGCTTCTAGAGAACTGATTTTGCCCCCCGTTTCCAGATTACAAATAAAACTGACTTTTTGGGCAAATTCCTGTAAATTGGCGTTAAATAGCAAGTTTTCTGGTTTAAATTCTCCATAGTAGGGGGCGCGAGGATAGAGAAAATCCTCCTTGCGGCGATCGGGGAGATTCGGGTTATCATCGTTAGGAGGATTCTGGTTCATAGGGCGATGGCGGGTAATTGTGCGGAATTTCTTTAGATTTTTCGGTAATGGTAATGGGAGATAATATCAACTGTTGGCTATGATTGAGGATTCAAGTAAAAACTTGGCTGATTCGTCAAAAGTTGACCCCTGGTATTGTGACAGTTTTTGGTTATAGGTTAAGGTTCGATCGTCAAATGTTGACAGTTATCTTTAAGCTGCAATTATACATTATTTTTCTCAACGATCATCTACCCAAGGATAGAGACTTTTTGCCTGGGTTGATCGCCAAAATTTACTGCCGCCACTATCTGATTAACCATCGATTTTCGTTTATCAATTGCCGAGGATGATAACTATGGAAAAACTCTATGAAGGTAAGGCCAAAATTCTCTATCAAACCGATGATCCCGATATTCTCCTCACTTATTACAAAGACGATGCCACCGCTTTTAATGCCCAAAAACGCGGGCAAATTGTCGGTAAAGGGGAAATTAACTGTACTGTCTCCACTGCCCTATTTCAATGGTTAGAATCCCTAGGAATACCTACCCATTATATCGATCGCCCTAGTTCTAGGGAAATGCGCGTCAAGGCGATTAAAATTATTCCTTTGGAGGTAGTAGTCAGAAATATCGCCGCCGGGAGTTTGTGCAAGCAAACGGGATTAAAGGAGGGGAAAGTTTTACCTTTTCCTCTTGTAGAATTTTACCTCAAGGATGATGCTTTATGCGATCCTTTGTTAACGCCCGATCGCATAAAAGTGATTGATATTGCCAGCGAGGAGCAAGTCAATCAGTTACGAGATTTAGCCCTGCAAATCAATCAATATCTACAAGAATTTTTTGATAAGTGCCAGATTATTCTCGTCGATTTTAAGTTAGAATTTGGAGTTGATAAAACGGGCAAAATTTATCTAGGTGATGAAATTAGCCCCGATACCTGTCGTCTCTGGGATAAAACCCAAGAGGATGCCCAAGCGCGCATTCTCGATAAGGATCGTTTTCGTCGCGATTTAGGAGATGTGGAAACTGCCTATCAACAAGTACAAGCAAGAGTTTTACGACAGATAGAGAGTTTATAACTTTAGGGTGTGTTAGCGAGCGCGTAACGCACCTTAATTGAGATTAGCAATTTAATAATTTATGTCGAGAAGAATTATCGGGTTAACAGGGGGAATAGCCTGTGGTAAATCCACGGTTTCTCATTATTTAGAAAATATCTACAAAATTCCCGTCCTTGATGCGGATATGTATGCTCGGGAAGCAGTGGAAAAAGGTTCGGCAATTTTAGAGAGAATTTTGGCGCGTTATGGCAGAAAAGTTAAAACTGAGGATAATTCCCTTAATCGCCAACAGTTAGGAGAGATTATTTTTAATAATCCCGAGGAAAAAATCTGGTTAGAAAGTCAGATTCATCCCTACGTTAGAGAATGTTTTAAGCGGCATTTAGAGCAGTTAGAAGTCCCAATAGTTGTTTTTTCTGTTCCTTTATTGTTTGAAGCTAAATTAACCCATTTAGTCACAGAGATTTGGGTGGTTTCATGCGGTTTCGAGCAACAAATTCAACGCTTAACGACTAGAAATAACTTAACTAGAGAACAAGCGATCGCTCGGATTAATAATCAAATGCCTTTAGCCGAAAAAATTGCCTTAGCTGATATTGTTTTGGACAATTCCGGGGATTTAGAAGCTTTATATACTCAGATCGATCGAGCTATACAATAGGGATTGAGCTTAAAACAACCAGGCAAATTTTCCCACCCCGAATTTTACATAGAGAATGATTGCCAAAACCAATAAAAATAGAAAGCCAATAATTAATAAATAGTCTTTATTGGTTAAGATTGATTCCTGTAAAAATGTGCGATCGGGATCACCAGAGAAAGCTTTAGCTTGTAAAACTACTTCTAATTTTTGCGATTTAGCCATAGCGTTTAAAATTAAAGGTACAGCGATGGAAGCATAAATTTTTCCTTTTTGCAGCCAACCCATTTTTTCTATTGCTAATCCTCGTAATCTTTGAGCAGAAATAATCGAGCGAGATTCTTCTACTAGGAGAGGAAATAAACGCAGGGTAGAGGAAAAAATAAAGACTATTTTGTAGGGAATTCTGGCTTTAGTTAAACTCACCATCATCTGATTTATATCGGTGGTAAAAATAGCGAGGGGAATAATTAAAACCATCGTGAGAGTTTTAAAGATCACATTTAAACCGTAGAGGGTTCCCTCCACAGTCATTTTAGTAGAACCGACAGTTAATAAGGGAGTTAATTCAGTTTTTCCCGTTAAAGTTTTTACCTGTTCCACATTAAAAAATCCCATGGTAATTAATAAGAATAGATAAAAAGGAGCCATGAATTTTAAAATAGTGAGAAGATAAGACCATTTTACCCCCGCCCAGAGACAAGCTAAAGCGACAATAAGAGTTAGAAAACCGCCAGCGAGGGGACTTTCCCAAGTAAAAGCGATGAGAGTAACCACGATCATCATGGTTAATTTTGTCCGAAAATCTAGGCGAGTAAAAGGAGAATCTCGATCGACGGTTTGCCAGTTAAATGATTGCATAATTAGGAAAAAAGTTAGTAAGTAGCTAGGTGTTAAAAACTGTCAGATGCCCCCCTCATTAAGCTGTCCTTTAGTCACATCTTTCTTAACATTTCAAACCTTTGTAGCACAAGGCTTTCAAGACTCGGTTAACAATTTGTAATATTCCTTGTTGACACCCTTACTGACAAAGAAAAAACTGAAATCAAGTCAGGCTAAGGGTTGGAGTGCTTACTGCAAAAATTGTTAAGAAAGATCCCTATAAGGGATAGCTTATTAAGGGGGATCCCCCCGCCTATCGGCACCCCCCTTATCAAGGGGGGCAGGGGGGATCTATCTTCAATTTAATTATAACTTTAAGGGAATGAGTTAATCACCCATCCCCATTAATCAACTAGGAAGGGTTAGCAACTCTCTTCATTTGCTCTTGAATTTCGGGGTTATAAATCTGGAGATAATTCCAATAATTACCAAACACCGATTCTATATAACCCTTAGTTTCTCTAAAGGGAATATTCTCGACAAATTCATCGGGATCGCTAAAATCGAAACGCTGTCTCCATTTAGAAACTGCCCCCGGTCCAGCGTTATAACTAGCCACAGCAAAAAGTGAATTTCCGGCGAATTTGCCATGGGTATAATCGAGATACCATGTCCCCATCATAATGTTATCTTCGGGATTAGTTAAAGAATAACTTTTATTGCCAGTATTACCCGCAATATATTTACCGGTATCGGGCATAATTTGCATTAATCCCACTGCCCCCACAGGAGAACGAATTTCTTTTTCAAAGCGGGATTCTTGCCGGATTAAAGCCGTCACTAGCAGGGGATTTAATTGTCTATCTTTTGACCATTCCAGGATGCTATCGTAGTAGGGGAAAGGGAATAAAGCGTGCCAGTATTTATCATTTTGTCGCAGGACTTTCCATGCTTCCCTTTCCTCTGGGGTATCTCTTTCTCGCAAGCGCCAAATCAGGTTAATTCCTTCTAAATTTTGATTGCGAGAGAGTTTATAGACACCGAGGTTAAATTGTTCGTCAACGGTTAAATTCCAAGGATCAACAATTTCTGCTTGGAAGAGATTCCACGCGTCCGTATCTTCACCAATGCGATATAGTTCCTTGAAAGCTTCCGAACCGGCGGGAGTATCGTTACGGGTGGCGGGTTTGACGGTGGTAGGATTATAGGAGCGGACAGTGGTAAAATCCCCCACGTCCCAACCTAATAAAACCGCCGAGCGCCAAGCATAATAGGAATGGGGATGACGAGAAATAGTGTAGGTAAAAGCTTGTTTTGCTTCTTGGTTTTTGCCCAGTTTTTGCGCCCATTTTCCCACCCAAAAGGCCGCTTTCGGGGCAATTTGACTATCGGGATTATTAACCGCAATTGGCTGCGCCCACTGCCACGCCTTGGCGTAATCGCCGGATTTAGCGGCTCTTTGGGCCATTAACCAGCGATAATCGGCGGCTTCGTCAGATTTTGGGTATTTATTTAACAGAGTCTGCCATGTTTGACTAGCGGCCTGGGCATTAGTTGAGTCCAGTAATTTGGCTTTCGCTTCCAAAGCTTCCGGAGCGCGATCGGGAAATTGCTTGACAATGCGATCGAGATATGCTATAGCATCGCGGTTAGGAGAAATTTGGGCGAGTCGCAGTAATCCTAACCCGGTTTCTGAGGCCTGGGGATAGGTTTTAATTAATTTTTGGTAAGCGCTGCGAGCTTCTGGCAGTTTTTTGGCAATTTGTAGCCCGCGGGCGTAACGATAGGCTTGTTCGGGGCTAGGAGTGGCTTTAGCATAGGCTTTATAGGCTTTTTCGTACAATCCCGACTGCCAATAACCTGCCCCAATCATTGCCCAATCCGCCGGAGTTAACTGCTCGGCGTAGTCTTTCACCAAACGATTGCGGGCCTGATTGAGGGTAGGATCAAAAGGATTAGCCTTGGCTAACTGTAACCATAAGGGAAATTGATCGGGATTTTCTTGAAGACGTTGGCGAATTAAAGCCAAAGTACGCGGGTGTCGGGGGTATTCCTTAAGCAATTTCTCATGATAACTGGGGTCGTATTTGCCCAAAGAGTAGTAAGCTTCCGCCACTACGGGCGATTGGGGATAGGTTTCCAGTAATTTTTGCCAAATTTCTTGCGCTTTTTCACTATCGTTGGTTAATTCGTGGGCGCGTCCCTGTTTGAGGAGAATCTGGGGAGCGAGGACAGGATATTGTTTTTCTAAGCCTTCTAATTGTTTTAAAGCCGGACCCCCTTCATATTTTCTCAATAAATCCATAGCCAAGAGATAGCGGGCGCGACTACGCTCTAAAGAGGGCGCATTGGCATCAGCAACATCTTTTAACTTGACATCTCGCTCGGTTTGTGGTAAGGAAGCGCTATCAACCACGGCAGAGGGTTGGTTAGGATCTTGGCTAGGAACCGAAGCACTATTGCGATCGAGCCAAGCGAGAATTTTCGGGTGAAAGAGAAAGAGACTGGTGAGAGTAAAAAGCGCAACCCCAGAACCTAGTCCAAGAATGAGCGGGGTGTGAGGGGGGAATTTCTTAAACATTACCTTATTAAAGACAGCAACTCAACATACATTATCAATGATCGTGGTGACAGGTTGTTTGTTTCAATCAGGTTGGGGGTTGTTCAGTTATCAGTAAGCAGTTATAGTCATTTCAATTAAGATTGAGAATATCAATGCCAGAGTTCATAAGGGTTTAACCGGTCTAGAGTGTATCAGACTTATCTGAAATGACTATATCAGTAATCCGTGAACTGAAAACTCCCATCTGATCACTGGTAACTGGTAACTGATCACTGAGATATGGTACGCTAAACAGGATTTAAGTATTATTAATGATTGCTATGAAACAGCGCGGCGTGACGGTTTGGTTAACAGGATTGAGCGGTGCGGGGAAAAGCACGATTACCGAGGCATTACAGGCAAAATTAATCGCTGAAGGTTATTCCATTGAAGTTCTCGATGGCGATATAGTGCGGACGAACCTCACCAAAGGTTTAGGATTTAGTAAAGAGGATCGCGATGAAAATATCCGTCGCATTGGTTTTGTGTCTAATTTGCTCACCCGTCACGGTGTGATTGTCCTAGTTTCGGCTATTTCTCCCTATCGCGAGATTCGCGAGGAAGTACGGGGAAAAATCGGCAATTTTGTCGAAGTTTTTGTTAATGCTCCCTTAAACGTCTGTGAGGAGCGCGATGTGAAAGGATTATATAAAAGAGCGCGTGCTGGCGAAATCAAGTCTTTTACGGGAATTGATGATCCCTATGAACCACCTTTTAACCCAGAAGTGGAATGTCGCACTGATTTAGAGACTTTAGAGGAAAGTGTCGCCAAAGTCTGGAACAAATTGAGGGAATTAGGCTACATTAATCAAGCTGTGGCGGTTTAATCGCATAATAACTTTGTATTATTGGAAAACATCGTAGGGACGTGGACTAAAAACGTCTCTACACCCCGATTAACCCCTTAGGCAAATTTGTTAGTTAATCTCCTTTTCTTCAGTACCTAAGCAAGGTTAATTATACCTCTCAGTTAACCTCTGGCCAAAGTGCAAGAGTCCCTAAACAGTGATCAGTGATCAGTAAACAGTAAACAGTGAAAAGACAGTAGGAAACTTCTATTTAATACTGCTCACTTAAAACTTAAAACTTAAATCTGATAACTGATAACTGATAACTGATAACTGATAACTGATAACTGATAACTGTCTCGACTAGCAAATTAATTTTGCAGGAATACTTAATATTTAAAGGTGCTAAATTATTTTGAAATCTCGCTCTAGTTATTGGAACCTCATTCCCTATCTCCGTCCCCAAACCCAAACAATTATTTTGGCGTTCATCTGTACGATCGGATTTACGGTATTTTGGCCGATTTTAGCCTGGTTAGCTGGACAAATGGCCAGATATATCGGTGAGGGAAATGTGCAAGCATTGGCGACACTTTCGGGGGTGGGGGCAGTGGTTTTTTTACTGCGGGGAATGTCTCAGTATGGGCAAGATTCCCTGATGGCAAAAGCTTCTTTAAAAATTGCCCTCGAATTAAGAAAAAAAGTTTATGCACACCTGCAAACCCTCGGCTTAAATTACTTTGAAACGGCGAAAACTGGTGATTTATCCTATCGTTTAACGGAAGATATCGATCGCATTGGGGAAGTAATTAATAAATTTTTCCATGATTTTATTCCCTCAGCCTTACAGTTAATTGTCGTCTTTGCCTATATGTTTATTGTTAACTGGCAATTGACGATTGCTGTCATTATTATCGCTCCTTTGTTGGGAGTTTTGGTGGGATTTTTTGGTGAAAAATTATTACAGTATGCTCGTCGCGCCCAAGCGAAAATATCTAACCTTTCTGCGTTATTAACCGAAGTTTTTGGCGGTATTCGCGTGGTGCAAGCTTTCGCAGCTGAAGATTATCAAACCGAGCTTTTTGCCCAAGAAGCGGAGGAAAATCGCCGCGCTCAATACCTATCGGAATCCACCAAAGCTTTACAATACGTCGTGGTGGGATTTTTGCAAGCGATGGGAGTTATCTTTTTATTCTTCCTTGCGGGTTGGCAAATTTCCCAAAAGAATTTAACTGGTGTTGACTTTGTTAGTTATGTGGCGGCGGTGGCAATGTTAATCGATCCTATCGCCCATATTACCAGTAATTATAATCAATTTAAACAGGGTCAAGCCTCCATGGATCGGATTTTTGAATTGTTAGCTATTTTGCCAACAATTACCGAAAAACCGAAGGCGATCGAGTTGCCACCCCATAGCAAAGAAGTTGAATATTGTCAAGTAAATTTTTATTACAACCAGGACAGACAGGTTTTAAAAAATATTAATTTTACTGCACACGCTGGCGAAATGATTGCTTTAGTGGGAGCATCGGGAGCGGGAAAAACCACTTTAGTTAATCTTTTATTGCGTTTTTATGACCCCACTTCCGGCAAGATTTTAATCGATGGGGTGGATATTCGTGATGTGACTTTAAAAAGTCTCCGGCGACAAATTGGCGTAGTTTTGCAGGAAAATATTCTCTTTTCTGGCACTATAGCCCAAAATATCGCTTTTGGTCAGGGAGATTTTAATCTGCAAGAGGTGGAAAAAGCGGCAAAAATTGCCAACGCTCATCAATTTATCAGTGAACTTTCCCAGGGTTACTATACCTATGTGGGAGAAAGGGGTGTTAATTTATCGGGTGGACAAAGACAAAGAATCGCCATTGCGCGAGCAGTTTTATCTAATCCGAGGATTTTAATCTTAGATGAAGCAACTTCAGCGCTCGATTCGGAATCGGAAGCTTTAGTGCAGGAAGCTTTAGAAAGAATTATGACGGAGCGCACAGTATTTGTTATTGCTCACCGATTAGCAACTGTCAGAAAAGCTAACCGTATTTTAGTCTTAGAAAAGGGTGAAATTATCGAGGTGGGTAATCACGAGGAGTTATTAAATCTTAATGGTCGTTACGCTCAATTTCATGCTAGACAATTTCAAGATTAGTCCATTTGGCGTTAAGAGTTGGGCGTTATTTCTGATTTTATTACTCAAGCCAAGTTTTTGGGGGGTTCTACCCCCCAAACCCGTAGGGTTGATTCAAGGTAGGGTTGATTCAAGGTAGGGTTGATTCAAGGTAGGGTTGATTCAAGGTAGGGTTGATTCATGAATCAACCCTACCCGTCGGGGGATGAAGTGCCTCCCCCAAACCCCGGAGCGCATTAGTTTTTCGGTGGGATGCTTACACGCGGTTGTTTGTACTTTTGTACTAATTTAAGAATCACCGATATAGCAGTTATCTTAATGGTGAGGTAGGAAGTTTTCGTTTTGGGGAGTCAGTCGCGGAATTAGGTTAGACTTCATCTTTAGGGAAAACGCTGTAAGTATGATTACTGTTTACTGATAACTGAAAGGTTTCCTGTCTTCAGGTTAAGCTCCCAAAAAAAGGCTATTCTTTACCTTGATATCCCTCGGCGAAAATTTGATGACTTCCTTGTTGGTTCACACTTACCCTTCTCTTGTCAAGGGTATTTTAATTAAACGTTACAAACGCTTTTTTGCCGACATACAACTGGACAACGGAGAATTAATTACGGCCCATTGCGCTAATACCGGACCGATGACAGATGTATGCGTAGAGGGTCAACCGGTTTATCTTTCTCGTAGTGATAACCCGAAGCGAAAATTAGCTTATACCTGGGAGATGATTCAACTGGGGGAGACTTGGGTGGGAGTTAATACCAATCTTCCCAATCAGGTGGTGAAAAATGCCCTGTTGTCAGGAGTTTTTCCCGATTTGCTCAAAAATGACACCGAAGTGCGATCGGAAGTGGCCTACGGTCAAAATAACGGCAGTAGAATTGATTTTCTTTTGACCCATGGTGATAATTCCCTCACCTATATCGAGGTCAAAAATACCACTTGGAATCAGGGAGAAACGGCACTTTTTCCCGATACTGTCACCACGCGAGGACAGAAGCATTTACAGGAATTAATGGCTTTATTGCCGGCAGCGGAAGCGATTATGCTCTACTTTATCAATCGCGGTGATTGTGACCGATTTGCTCCGGGGGATAGTAAAGATGCTAAATACGGGCAGTTATTGCGTCAAGCAGTGGCTAAAGGAGTCAAGGTTTTACCCTGTCGCTTGCAAGTGACACCCACGGGAATTTATTATTTAGGTTTAGCAGAATTGCAACTGTGAAACCCGTGGTTTAGAGGGGCCAGCTTGTGACAAAATCCCCCAGACCGCAACTGACCTTGAAAAGCTTAGAGACACAGTTACCTGTGCCTCTAATGGGGATTTTTGTCGATACATATTTGGGGTAATTTGTCAAGGTTTTTGATAACTAATTCCGTGGCGCATTTTCTCTAATTTCTGTTGCACCTGAGCATCGAGAGAATGGAATAAAAAACGCCCTTTGGGACTTTGAGAAGAACTCTGGGATTTTCTCAGACGACGACCGGTTAAATCCACCTCGACTTCCAGACGTTGAGCGGAAATCCACTGGGCCCCATAACCCATAACGGTCATTTTTTGGGCATTATCAGAGGTAGCGACGATAATCCGTCCGATAGCTGGGGCGCGATCGTGCCAAAAATCAGCGCAGGTTTTCTCGATATAGGTGTCGGCGGTTTGAGCGTGAGCGGTAAAATAAACCGATAAATGGTTAGTGTAGCGTTCTTGGCTGCCGGGGGTATCTTGAAGGTAGGAATCGAAGACGATTTGGGTTTGATAACCCTGATGGTGGGTGTAACCGATTAGGGTTTCAATTAACTTGTCTCGCGCTGGTTCGAGACCTTGGCGATCGCTAATTTTTTTCAGGGACGGCCAAGCGCCGATGACGTTGTAGCCGTCAACCAGCAGAAGGGAACGATCAGAAGAATTAAGCATGGCTTTGAGAGTAATTCGTGTGGCATTAAGGGCAGTTCTAAAAAACAGCATCTTAATGATATTAACAAAAAATTTAGGATTCTCCCGCCGCACTGGCCAATAATCTCGCTTTTAATTCTAGGGGATTTCCCCGATCCGTTACCTTGCCCCCCTCTAATAAAAATGCTCCATCGCTGTAATCCAATTCATCAAGGCGGTGCGTCACCCAAAGGGCTGTAATCCCTCGGTTTTTGACCAATTTCTGCACTTGAGAGACTAATTCTAACTGAGTATCCCCATCCAAAAGGGCGGTGGGTTCATCAAAGAGCAAAACCTCGCAATGACGAGCTAAAGCACCTGCAATGGCGATTCTTTGCTTTTGTCCGCCACTGAGAGCATAGATCGGTCGTTTTTCCATTTCTAATAAATTCACCGCCCCTAGGGATTCCCGCACCCGGGCCCGAATTGCCGGCGTGGATAAACCCTCGGATACCAACCCAAAAGCCACATCTGCCCCCACTGTTGGCATAACTAACTGATGGTCGGGATTTTGGAAAACAAAACCGAGGGGGTTAGGTATCTCTATCTCCCCGCGACTAGGTTTTAATAATCCCGCTAAGAGCCGCAGCAGGGTTGATTTACCGCTGCCATTTGTCCCCAACAACATCCAAAATTCCCCTCTGGGAACTTGCAAAGAGCAGCCATTTAATACTGATTTCCCATTCGGCCAGCTAAAGCAGAGGTCTGTTACTTTTATAGTCATGAATTATCAGTTATCAGTTATCAGTTATCAGTTATCAGTTATCAGTTATCAGTTATCAGTTATCAGTTATCAGATTTGAGTTTTTAAGTGTGCAGTATTAAATAGAAGTTTCCTACTGTCTTTTTACTGCTCACTGATTACTGTTTACTGTTTACTGCTCACTGCTCACTGATAACTGATTCAAGAACTATTCTGTGGCTAAGGTGACAAACCCCGGCACTCTGCCGGTGGAGGCAGCCCCAGATTTTTGTGACACAATCACCGCACTGATCTGATCGCTAAAAACCGCCACCTTTTTATCGGTTTGTTTTTCGCAGGTTAATTCTAATAATTCGGGATTTGGCGATCGCATAGCGTTAATAATTGTTTGATACAAAGCGTCTGCTGCTGCTTCTTCCTTGCGCTGCACGGAAAGGGGGATGGGCGAGAGTTTCAGGGTAATATCGATCGAATACATAGTTTAGCGTTCCCTTCCAAAAAACAAGTCAAAAACCATTGTATAGCAGGGGTTGGGAAGTCAGAGATCAGATGTGAGTTTTCAGTTCACTGATTGCTGTTCACTATCACCGATTAACTCCGGGCAGTCGCTGTGCAGAGGCGTTGTTAGCTGGTAATCACTTGCTTCAATGAATGTGCATGGTGCGTTCGCCAAAATCTATCGGTGCAGCGGTAGGAGTTGCATCAGGGAACGCACCCTACAAGATCGGCGATCGCACTAGGAAAACATTGTTAATATTTTAGAAGTCAGGAGTCAGTCCTGATGAAAAAATTTTCACCCCCACAGATGAAAGAGGTTTCTTTCCCTACACCCCACACCCTACATCCTTTTTCTACAACAGCAGTAAATGTGTTCATAACCGATACATCGGCCCGCGTCCTGTAGGGGCGAAGCATTCGGGCAATAACCTATCGGTGAAACCGTAGATTTTCTATCCGAATGCTTCGCCCGTACTTTTTCAGCAAACCCTAATCAGGAGTTGTCTTGGGGAATGCAGCCTATACTTTGCACGGCTACAACTTGCATTTTTTACTCAAGGACAATAATATAGTTTAAGAGTCATAATTA
>NZ_JADBVE010000093.1:0-5230 GCF_020245285.1 Microcystis sp. M31BS1 | reverse complement strand
ACCGACCCAACTGCAACAAAAAGCGTTAGATTTATTGGGAGTTTCCCTGATTTGTACCCAGTAACGGGGCAGCGGAAATTTTCTTAATCCCTTCTACAGCACAGGTTATGGCTTTTTGTCAACGGGGAAGTCCAGTAATATAAATATCGTGTGAGGAGTATAAGTTCAGTATAAGAAGAACCTTTGGGGTCGAAACACGGCAAGACTCCCAGAGGTTCTTCTTTTTCACTCCCTTATTGGCTCAAAGTCAGCCATAAAATCAGGTTTTCCCCGATCGCTAGTTTTTTCTCAAGTTATCCCTTCTAGGTCTGTTTTTGCTTGCCAAGAGCAACAGGTCAAAATTTTTGCCGAAGAAACTGCACAAGAGCAGTGTAATTGCTCGTAAAATTGGGAATTAAGTACAGGGGCAATCCTATGGCAGATAAAAATAACGGTAACGGTGGCTTATTCGTCGTCGGGGTTTTAGTGGGCAGTGCGATCGGGGCAGTGGCGGGTTTATTAGTAGCGCCGAGATCTGGAAAAGAAACCCGTCGAATTCTGCAAAAATCCGCCCGGGCTTTGCCTGAATTAGCCGAAGATCTGACCACGACGATGCAATTACAGGCCGATCGCCTATCGGAATCGGCCCGGCGTAATTGGGATGATACTTTAATGAGATTAAAAGAGGCGGTGACAGCCGGAATCGAAGCTAGTCAAAGTCTAGCCACGGACAATCCTTTCCCCGACTCAGAAGACTCCCCCCAAGGCGATAATCATCACTCGAATGACCATTAAATGACCGAACCTATTTTCTGGCTAGGATGTTCTTTACTGCTAGTCGCCGTTAGTTTAACGGCGGTTTTCATCGCTGCTTTACCTGCCCTGCAAGAGTTAGCCCGGGCAGCCCGCAGTGCCGAAAAATTATTCGATACCCTCCATCGGGAATTTCCCCCGACTCTAGAAGCAATTCGCCTAACAGGGGCGGAAATCAGCGAATTAACCGAAAATATCGATGAAGGGGTCAAAAGTACCCGCCAAGTTGTCCAAGGAGTCGATCGCAGTCTCGGTAGTGCTAAAGCTGGTCTCAGCAAGCTCGATCGTGGCAGCCGTCGCCTCTTGATCGGTTTGAAAGTCGCTTGGAATACTTGGAAACGCAGTTAAGCAGATGGGGAAGTGGGGTGTGGGGTGTGGGGTGTGGGGTGTGGGGAGTTTTCTCAGTGAACTGATAACTGATAACTGATAACTGATAACTGATAACTGATAACTGATAACTGATAACTGATAACTGACTCCACCAACAAACTTTTTGCCGCAAACCCTACTTAGGCAGAGGAGAATATAAGTTATTATGGGTGATTTTCCGGCTTTAACGGCGTTAATTCTGGCTGGTGGTCAAAGTTCCCGTATGGGACGAGATAAAGCATTGTTATCTTTTCAGGGTCTCTCTTTTCTAGAGAATACTTGTTTAATTGCCCAAGATTGTGCGGTGCAAGTGTCTGTGATTACGCCTTGGCCAGAACGTTATGAACTGATCATTCCCCAATACTGCCGGATAATTAAGGAACCGCTTCCCACTAGGGGGCCTTTATTGGCCTTTGCCTTGGCATTAACTTTTGTATCAACCGATTGGGTTTTATTACTCCCTTGCGATTTACCTTTACTAACGCCTCCAATTATTCAAGAATGGTCAAGATTATTAGCCACTGTACCAGAAAATGCCATGGCTTTGGTTCCTCGGTGCGGCAATCGTTGGGAGCCTCTCTGTGCTTTTTATCATCGTCGTTGTTTAGAATCTTTGCAGACTTATATTCAGCAAGGGGGAACTGCTTTTCAAAAATGGTTAAATGTCGCTGTGGTGGAGGAATTGATTATCGATAATTCCGAGATTTTATTTAACTGTAATACTCCAGAAGATTTAGAGATAATAATAAACTCCCCAGATATTAACCGTAAGAAAACCTAGCACAAAAGGGAGTAAAAGTAAAGAGATCGGCGAAGAAATATTGGATAAATGGCGATAACCATAGTAGAGCATTCCGGTTAGATAACCGCCCGTTACACCGATAATTGCGCCAATAATATCGCCATTTATGGATAAATAGGAAGTGAGCAAAATGACGAGGGAAAAGGGCAAAACTATTAGGCCAGCTAAAAATATATCGCCAGTAAAACTACCATATTTATTACTTAATTTTCTGCCAAACCAACTAGATAAAGTCAGAATAATAAAAGGAAATACTGCCCAGCCTAATAACAGCAAAAACTCAGATTTAACTGTCCAGTTTTGCCAAGTAAAAGCGATAAAAAAACTGCTGATTATTGCTGCTAATGCACCCGTAGCCAAAGCCTGATTACGGTTAAGCTTTAAAAAAGACTGTGCTAGACCGGTCTTAGGTTTGAGCAAAGATGAGCCAGAGATTTTCAGCAAATTAAAAACAATAAAAAGAGTTTTTGACCACTTGATTGATTGCTGTTGTCGATAACTTTTATGAGCATCTCTTAACTTATTGGCAATGGCATGATAGCGGCGAAAATTTCCCTGTTGCTTAAATTTCTTGGCTGCTATTTGAAAATCTTTTCGTGCTGCTGGCAGTTCCGAGAGTTCCTCTAGAGCTAATCCTCTGTGATAATAGAATTGGGGGTTATTGGGGTCAATGGCGATTGCTTTGCCATAAGCTTCTAGGGAGGATTGGGTGTAACCGAGTCGTTGACGGGATAAACCGAGGTAATAGTAAGCTTGGGAACAATCGGGTTTTAACTGCAAAACTTGCCGACAATCGCTTAAAACTTGCCGATCCTGCTGATTATGGTAGTAAACTTCCGCCCGTTGCAGATAGGCCTGCCAAAATTGCGGATTAATTGTGATCGCTTGCTGGTAAAGTGCGATCGCTAGTTGATAATTTTTCTCTTGAGCGTAGTGCCATCCCTGTTGATAAAAATCCTCGGCACTGCGGTTAAAAGTGGGTATTTCCGGGGATAAACTGCGATCATACTCTTTTCTTTTGTCTTTATCGCTCAAAACCCGATAAGCTTGTTCAATTTCCCGAAATTTTGCCACTGCTTCTGGATCATTGGGATTATAATCGGGGTGATATTGCCGGGCCAGACGACGAAAAGCGGCTTTTATCTGATTATTACTGGCATTACGGGGAATTTGCAGGATTTCATAGTAATTTTTCATACTCGAATGCGGGGGGAATTTTCAACTACTTAAAATTGTTGCCAATGGCTCGCCGAAACGACTATCATTGTCAATTAAATAGCTTTTATTGAGAGTTGATCGCTTATGTCTGCCTACACTGCTTCCTCCCTGAAAGCGGAACTCAACGCGCGGGGGTGGCGCTTAACTCCCCAGCGAGAGAAAATTCTGCACGTTTTCCAGAATTTACCGAAAGGCAATCATCTCAGTGCCGAAGAATTGCAGGAATTGCTGGACAAAAGGGGGGAAGGAATTAGTTTATCGACAATTTACCGCAGTGTTAAACTGATGTCGCGGATGGGAATTTTGCGGGAGTTGGAATTGGCCGAGGGTCATAAACACTACGAACTCAATCAACCCTATCCCCACCACCATCATCATTTGGTCTGTATTCAGTGTAATAAAACCATCGAATTTAACAATGATTCCATTCTCAAACACAGTCTCAAACAGTGTGAGAAAGAGGGTTTTCAGTTAATTGACTGTCAGTTAACCGTGATGGCCATCTGTCCAGAAGCTTTGCGGATGGGTTGGCCGTCGGGAATACCGAGTAATTGGGGTTGTACCCGTTCGCTGGTGGATACTCGTTTCCAAAACTGCGAGATTCCCGAATCAAAGGAACCGGAACCAGAAAACTAGACATCTAAGCGGACATTCCCAACTGAAAACCGAGAGCTTTTTTCTGCATTAATTGGAAAATATTATAAAATCCGTTGGCGCGGGAAGGGGTAAGACTGACTTTTAAACCGGTTTCTTCGATAAAATCCGGGGTGACTTGCAGGATTTCTGTGGGAGTCAGTCCATTTAACCCCTCGATTAACAAAGCAACTAAACCTTTGACTAATTGTGCGTCGGAATCCCCTTTGTACCAAACTTGGCCATTTTCGATGTCGGCAGTGATATAAACTTGGGATACACAGCCATGAACTTTATTAGCGGGTATTTTGGCAGATTCTGGTATTGGTTCTAGTTTTTTAGCAAAAGCTAGTAATTGTTCGTATTTTTGCTTAGGATCGGTACGACGTTTGAGGCGTTCGACGATGCGATCGAGATTAGACGGGAGCATATTGCGAGTTAAAATAGGAAAAAATTAGCCAATAGCTTTTTTATATTAGCATTCTCGCGGAAGTTGAGCGCTGTGGTTATCGCTGCCAGGACTGCCTTGGTCAGAGGGTCTGGAGGCTATCTGCTAGAATTGGCATCAATCAAACGCCACGCTTGCAGGAGCTATGGATAAACGCCCTACCAAAAATATAAAATCTCCTTACAATCCTAGGCAATATCGGACTGCCGTTTCAATTTCTTGCATTTTTTCTTCGGATAGTTTCCCAACTGGTGCGGAGGGGAAGCGATTTTTATCAATTGAACGAATTTGAAAACCAAGAAAGACTGTTTCTAAAGGAAGCCCACTTTCATCAGTCGAAACGCGAACATTAGTCGGATAATCTTGGCGAATATTTTCTCCTTTCGTCCCCACCACTACCATCACCACTAAGGGTAACTGATTGATCACATCAATAGATAATAAGTAGTCATGCAAAATTAATTACCTGCCCGATCGAGCTAAAACCCTTACGGGGCAATGATCGTCATGTGTAAATAATTTTGCCTAGGTACTTACTAAAACTGGTCTAGTTCCTGCTTGCTCTTTTCCTTGAATCGGGTTAAGATTAACGAAATAAATTTCACCTCTTGCGATAGTCATTTTCTACAAACCGTCCATTTCAGAGACCATAAACTCCTGATTAATGGTAGCGATTTCTCCTAAAATATCCTGATCATCTGCCATTATTTGCAATTGCTCTTCATCAATTAATTGAGTTTCTATTGTCAATTTTACTTTAGTATTCGGCTTAAGATTAAAGGTTTCAGTAGGATAAAAAGCTTCTCCATTGAAAATAGCAGTAATTTTTTGGCTCTTCTAGGTTCTGTGTGAGCATGGTATAATAGTAACACAGAACAGGAGGTGGGTTATGTGGATAAATTTTGATCAACTCCTCGATTTACCAAATGCAACAGTGGTCAATTATCAAAAAATTGCTCAGACAATTT
>NZ_JADBVE010000092.1:0-10714 GCF_020245285.1 Microcystis sp. M31BS1 | reverse complement strand
TCAGTTATCAGTTATCAGTTATCAGTTATCAGTTAAGTAGTCATGCAAAATTAATTACCTGCCCGATCGAGCTAAAACCCTTACGGGGCAATGATCGTCATGTGTAAATAATTTTGCCTAGGTACTTATCAGTTATCAGTGAATAATCTCACTTAATAAACTCGGCTCTTCGGGAATTGTTATGCAATGGAGGAGGTGATAAGGGATGAAACCATTATAGAGAAAGACATTGCTGCGGTTTTTGGTAATCAATTAAGTCTCTTGCCAGATAAGGATTTAGTCGATTTATACCACCCGATCAAATCATACCAAGTAACGAAGAAACATAAACTGACAACCTCAAAACTGAATCGGGAGGCAGATCGATGAAGGATTGCTTGTCAACCCCGAATTCTCACTGATTACTGATCACTGATTACTGATTACTGAAAATGCACCATGCTTCTATTCGGACGGCTAATATCCATCGGGCGATCGCTTTTTATCAACTTCTCGGTTTTACCCTAGAGGAAAGATTCACCACGGGTTATACATTGGCCTGTTGGCTAACCGGGTTAAACGGACGCATCGAATTAATCCAAATTCCCCAACCGAAACCTGCACCCGATGCCTTTGGTGATCAGCATTATGTCGGTTATTATCACTTGTCTTTTGACCTAACAGAAAATGTCAGCAATTTACCAGAATGGTTAGAAAAATTAACAAATAACTTTCAGCAAGCTCATCAAGAGGATGCCGATCTATATCAACCTTTAAACATTCTTTTGCCACCCCAACAACAGATGATCGGCGATCTTGTCTATGAAGTCACCTTTATTGCCGACACAGACGGTTTACCCCTGGAATTTATCCGTAGTTTAACGCCGAAATCAGCACTCAAGCTCTCCATAACTGAGATGGAGGCGACAGTGCCAGCAAAAACTCCCTAGCTATACCAGTCTCCTCCAGCTGATCTGCATAAAAACTTAAGAATGATCCCCGTCTGGTGATAGACTTTTGACTGTTAAGGAAACAAACTCACTAGATAAATCATAGATCAGCTGTAGGGAGGATCATCGAGTGGAAAGTACGCTAGGGTTAGAAATTATCGAAGTGGTCGAACAGGCTGCCATTGCCTCCTCGAAGTGGATGGGTAAAGGCGAAAAAAATACCGCCGATCACGTCGCTGTGGAAGCGATGCGCGAACGGATGAATAAAATCCATATGCGCGGTCGCATCGTTATCGGAGAAGGGGAAAGAGACGAGGCTCCCATGCTCTATATTGGCGAAGAAGTGGGTATCTGTACCCAAGTTGATGCCAAACAATATTGTAATCCCGACGAATTAGTCGAAATCGATATCGCCGTCGATCCCTGCGAAGGCACTAACTTGGTTGCCTACGGTCAAAATGGTTCTATGGCCGTGTTAGCGATCTCCGAAAAAGGCGGATTATTCGCTGCCCCTGACTTTTATATGAAAAAATTAGCGGCTCCCCCAGCAGCTAAAGGTCATGTGGATATTAATAAATCGGCGACGGAAAACCTGAAAGTTCTTTCCGATTGTCTCAATCGTTCGATCGAAGAACTGGTGGTAGTAGTTATGGATCGTCCCCGTCACAAGGAATTAATCCAAGAAATCCGCAACGCTGGGGCGAGAGTTCGTCTGATCAGCGATGGTGACGTATCGGCCGCTATTTCCTGCGCTTTTTCGGGAACTAATATTCATGCTCTCATGGGTATCGGTGCCGCTCCGGAAGGGGTAATCTCGGCGGCGGCTATGCGTTGTCTGGGGGGTCACTTCCAGGGACAATTAATCTATGATCCCGAAGTGGTCAAAACCGGTTTAATCGGTGAAAGTCGCGAGGGTAATATCGCTCGTCTGCAAGAAATGGGGATCACCAATCCCGATCGCGTTTACGGTTGCGAAGAATTAGCCAGTGGCGAAACCGTCCTCTTTGCCGCCTGTGGGATCACCCCCGGCACCCTGATGGAAGGGGTACGCTTCTTCCACGGTGGCGCTCGTACCCAAAGCTTGGTTATCTCCACCCAATCGAAAACCGCTCGCTTTGTCGATACCGTTCACCTGTTCGACCAACCCAAATACATTCAACTGAGATAATTCTCTGACCCGGTGGGGTGGGTATGGCTCACCTCGCCCTCATTGGTAAAAATATATAAAGTTTTTTTTCAAACATCTTTTATTTGCATCCCGATTGGGACTAAATTGCAACAATTAGAGACATAACGCACTGATCTTTATCAATAATTTTTGTAGCCTGAGCAACATTTGTAGGAGAACATAAATGAATATTGCTGTAGTGGGCTTGAGTCACAAGACAGCCCCTGTGGAAATTCGTGAAAAATTGAGTATCCCGGAAGCGAAAATCGAGTCCGCCCTTACCCACCTCAAGGGTTATCCCCACATCCAAGAGGTGGCTATTATCAGCACCTGTAACCGTTTGGAGATCTACGCCGTGGTTACGGATACGGAGAAGGGCGTGGTGGAAATTACCCAGTTTCTCGCTGAAATCGGGCATATTCCCCTTAATGTCCTGCGTCGTTATCTGTTTACCCTACTGCATCAGGATGCTGTCCGTCATCTGCTCCGGGTATCCGCCGGTTTAGAAAGTCTTGTCCTCGGTGAAGGGCAAATTCTCGCTCAAGTTAAAAATACCCATAAATTAGCTCAGAAGTACAATACTATTAGCCAGTTACTCGATCGCCTGTTTAAACAAGCGATGACTGCCGGTAAACGCGTCCGCACGGAAACCAGCATCGGCACAGGAGCCGTATCGATCAGTTCGGCGGCGGTGGAGTTAGCCCATGCTAAGATGACAGACCTCAGCAGCAAAAAAATCGCTATTATCGGGGCAGGGAAAATGTCCCGATTATTAGTTACGCACCTTCTGGCTAAGGGTTCTCAGCAAATTGCGATCGTCAATCGCTCCCAAAGACGGGCCCAGGAGTTGGCCCGTGAATTTCCTAACCTACCGCTGCAACTATATGGCTTAGAAGAGATGATGGCTACGGTAGCGGCATCGGATATCGTCTTCACCAGTACGGGAGCCACGGAACCAATTTTAACTAAAAATTTATTGACAGAAGTGACGATTGCTGCTAACTCGCTGATGTTAATCGATATTTCCGTTCCCCGTAACGTCCACACCGACGTGAAGGAATTGGCCCAAGTGCAAGCTTTTAACGTCGATGATCTCAAGGCGGTGGTTGCCGCCAATCAGGAAAGTCGCCGTCAGATGGCTAGGGAAGCAGAGGCACTCCTAGAGCAGGAAGTGGAAGCTTTCGAGCTTTGGTGGCGTTCTTTGGACACTGTACCGACAATTAGCTGTTTAAGAAGCAAAATTGAAGATATTCGCGAACAGGAATTAGAAAAAGCCCTCTCCCGTCTGGGGACGGAATTCGCCGAAAAACACCAAGAAGTTATCGAAGCAATGACCCGCGGTATCGTTAATAAAATCCTTCACGAACCCATGGTACAACTGCGGGCCCAACAGGATATCGAAGCGCGTAAGCGCTGTTTACAATCCCTGCAAATGCTCTTTAATCTCAGTGTCGGAGAAGAATATAGTTAGAGTCCGACAATTGACAAAAATTAAGGGCGATTCTATTGGTCTGTCAAGCTGATTTTGAGGGATTGGGAGCCGATAATTTTGCCGGATTCCCCTATCCACAATTTCAAGATTGACAGACCACTAAGCGGTTGACTCTCTAAATTACTCGTTAAGACTGTCCATGAGTGCCGGAGTTGGCAGCAGGGAGCGGTATAATTAATGGACATCTCCAAGAATTAGAACCCAGTCACAGCTTGCTTTTATGCCATCTGCTAATTAAATGGTTCGATAGTCGTTGTTGATTCAATTTAACTGGAAAAATATGGGGCAACTAATTTTCTAGGAAATTGAGTCGCAGCAAGTCCTTCAAGGAGATCCATCTTTATATTTAATTCCAAACACCTACTTAAGATGGTGATTTAGTTCAATTCAACAAGCTATATGGGGAGATGAATTAATGGGTAAACCTTCTGAAAAAAAGCAAGAGAACCGGTGGAAATGGTGGGATGACTTTAAAAAGCGGAATGACTCTAAAAAAAAGCAAGAGAACCGGTGGAAATGGTGGAATGACGAGGAAAATCTCAAATCGATTGAGTATTACGGATTAATCGACCAAGAGATCCATCGTGAACACAATCTGATTGCCAATCGAATGAACTGGTATGTCACTTCCCAGTCTTTTTTGATGGCAGCATTTGCAATTTCTGGTAATAATAATTATCGACTTGGGTTTCTATCTATATCTTTACCAATACTAGGAATTGTGACATCATTTATTATTGGAGTTTCGCTTTATGCGGCTATCGCAGCTATGGCTCTACTTAAGACAGAAAAAAAACGCATCCTTAAGCAGGATAAGTATTTAGGAAATATTTCTACTTTTAAAGCAAGGTTTGTTGACAATGAACATACTTGGATTCATCGGTGGGGGATTTTCCCGGCTCGTTCTATTCCTGTTTTGTTTTTTATTTTCTGGTTCATTTTTCTATACTTAGCGACACAAACTAAAATATGCTAGAGTGACATGACAAGCACTTTCGATTGGGATAGTCGAAGAGAAGCTGACAATAAGGCTAAACATGGTGTGGACTTTGAGACTGCTCAATATGCGTTTTTCGATCCACATCGTTTGATTGTCCATGATGTCCAACATAGTGACTCAGAGGAACGTTGGTTTTGTATTGGTAAGGTAAAAGACCGGGTTTTAACGGTGCGTTTTACTTACCGCGATGGAGTGATTCGTATATTTGGCGCAGCTGAATGGCGTAAATGGAGAAAATTCTATGAAGAACATAACCCCTGATCCCGCAAAACCGATTGGTAAGGTGACAATTGTCGAAGACTTTTTACCGCCACCAGAGCAGCTAATACCGAATCAAAATACTGTCAGGATAACGATGGAATTTTCTAAGGAGAGTATTGAGTATTTTAAACGGGAAGCTCAACGTCATAATGCTTCCTATCAATCCCTGATTCGTAATCTTGTAGATGCTTATGTCAGACAACAACAGCAGTGAGTATAATTAGCCCCGATGGGTTACGCTACCGCTAACCCATCCTACAAATGATTGTGCCTCCCTACTTAATTGGGATGATCAACAAAAAAGCGATCGAAGGGACAAAAATTGCTACACTAACTGACGTGACCTCAATTAAAGACGAGATTGATATCCTATGCAACGCCGTAAATTTTTGCTGATTAGTGGCAGTTTAGGCGGTTTTAGCTTGGCAGCTTGCGCTCATCAAATTTTACAGCCTGTTACTTCCAAAAATCCCCCTGAGTCGGCTGTTAAACAAGCACAAAAGGGTAAAAAAGTCAAGATAATTGTGATTAGTGACCTTAATAGTCAATACGGTTCCACTACTTACGATCCCGAAATCGATCGAGCTATCCCCTTAATTATCAATCATAAACCCGATCTCGTCCTCTGTGGTGGCGACATGGTGGCAGGACAAAAAAGCAGCTTGACAGAGACAGCAATTAACGCTATGTGGTCAGCCTTTGATCACCATATCGCCGCGCCCCTGCGAGCTGCTAAAATACCCTTTGCTTTTACCATCGGTAATCATGACGCTTCTGGAGCTTTATCCGCAGGAAAATTTATCTATGCTAAGGAGAGAAAATTAGCCCAAGATTATTGGCAAAACCCCCAACATAATACAAGTTTAAATTTTATCGATAAAACCGGCTTTCCTTTTTATTATACTTTCACTCAAAATGGTATATTCTATCTAGTCTGGGATGCCTCCACTCATTTAATCTCTGGGCAACAACTAAATTGGGCAGCAAAAAACTTGAGTAGTAGCGACGCTAAAAATGCTAAAATGCGGCTAGTAATCGGTCATTTACCCCTCTACGGTATTGCCGTGGGCAGAAATCGACCGGGGGATTATTTAGCCGATGCCGAGCAATTAAGAGCGTTTTTAGAGGGCCATCAGGTGCATACTTATATTAGTGGCCACGCTCACGCTTACTATCCGGGTAAACGGGGGCAATTACAATTATTACACGCAGGAGCTTTAGGCAGTGGACCGCGACGGTTATTGAACAGTGAACAAGCACCTAGAAAAACCCTAACAATTGTCGATATTAATCCCCATCAACAGGAAACAGTTTACACCACCTACGACATGAAAACCCAAGAGGCGATCAATATTACCAGTTTACCTCCTTTAATTATGGCTCCCAACGGGCAGGTTTTACGTCGAGATATTCCATCGGTTAACTAGAAAGGAACTCCCATAATGGCCACTGTCATCAGCACCGTTAATATGAAAGGAGGAGTAGGAAAAACTACCCTTACCGTCAACCTTGCCACCTGTTTAGCTAAATTTCAGCAAAAACGAGTCCTTGTCCTCGATTTAGACGCTCAAATCAGTGCGACTCTTAGTTTAATGTCCCCCCACGAATTCGCTCAACTGCGTCGCAAAAAACGCACTTTAAGCTATTTATTAGAAGCAATTATCAAACCCAATCCCTACAATAAATTAACTATTGATGATATTATTGTCCCTTCAGTCTGTGAAATTAAAGGCTTAGATCTACTGCCGGGAGACATCGAACTATATGATGAATATGTCGTCTCAGAAACCCTGCACCATCAAGCAATTTTACAGGAAGATTTAGGCTTTGATCATGCTTGGAATAACCTAGAAAGAGTCTTAATTCAAAAAATCATTGATCCCATTCAAGACCGTTACGATTATATTATCATGGACTGCGCTCCGGGCTATAATCTTTTAACTCGTAGTGGTCTCTGTAGCAGTCATTTTTATTTACTACCTGCCCGTCCAGAACCTTTATCAATTGTCGGCATTCAGCTATTAGAAAGAAGAATAGTTAAACTGAAAGCTAGTCATCAAGAAACCGCACCGATTAACCCCGGTTTACTCGGTATAGTTTTTATTCTTTCCGGTGGTGGTTTACTTAGTCGCTACTATAATCAAGTCATGCGCCGGGTACAACAGGATTTTCAATCCCATCAAATTTTTGCTAATGCGATTCCTATGGATGTTAATGTAGCTAAAGCCGTGGATATGTTCGTGCCTGCGGTGGCAGCCATGCCCTCTTCTAGTGGTTCCAAAGCTTTTATGAAACTCACAGAAGAATTCTTGATGAAAGCCAAAAAATAGGAGATAATTACTATGGTCATTGAGTGGTTAGAATTTCAAGTTAACCCCGAAGCGAGGGAAAAATTTATCCAAAAAGATCAAGAAATTTGGACAAAGTTTTTAGCAAAACAACCTGGTTTTTTAGGTAAGGAGCTTTGGATTAATCCCGCCATCGAGGAAGAATTAATTATCGTTGTCCATTGGCAAACGCAAGAACAGTGGAAAGCTATCTCCAAAAATTTACTTGATGAGACCGAAGCCAAATTTTCTCTAGCCATGGGAAAAGATAATTATCAATTACTCAAAGTCAAGGAATTTCAAGTCAGAAAATTCCGAGAAAATTGTCAGAACCATTTAGAATCTATGCAGCCCAGATAAAAAATCAATTCATCTTTTTGTCCCCGGTCAACCTAGCCAAACTTGTCATGAGGGGCTAAAGTGTGCTATAAGCAGTCAGACCCTGCCCTGGTCTTTATTCTTTCCCATTAGGTAAATTACTGATGACTCAACCGAAACGCGCCCTAATTACCGGCATCACCGGTCAAGATGGTTCCTATCTGAGCGAATTATTATTAGAAAAAGGCTATGAAGTCCACGGTATCATCCGTCGTACCTCAACTTTTAACACCGATCGCATCGATCATATCTACATTGACCCCCACCAGCCCGATGCTAAATTATTTCTTCATTATGGCGACCTCACCGACGGGACGACCCTGCGGCGTATCCTCGAACAAGTGCAACCGGTAGAAGTGTATAATTTAGGGGCCCAATCCCACGTTCGGGTTAGTTTTGATGCCCCAGAATACACCGTTGATGCTGTCGGTGTGGGTGTCTTAAGACTACTAGAAGCAATTCGGGATTACCAAAAAAGAACTGGCATCGAAGTGCGTTTCTATCAAGCAGGTTCCTCGGAAATGTTCGGGAAAGTCATGGAAGTTCCCCAAAAAGAAACCACGCCATTTTATCCCCGCAGTCCCTACGCTTGTGCGAAAGTTTACGGTCACTGGCAAACAATCAACTATCGGGAATCCTACGACTTATTTGCCTGTAACGGCATTTTATTTAACCATGAATCCCCCCGGCGTGGAGAAACTTTTGTCACGCGCAAAATTACCCGCGCTTTGGCCCGAATTATTGCCGGACAACAGAAAAAACTCTATCTAGGAAATCTCGATTCTAAACGGGATTGGGGTTATGCTAAGGACTATGTGCGGGCGATGTGGTTAATGTTACAACAGGAAGAACCGGATGATTATGTGGTGGCGACCAATGAAACCTATTCTATCCGGGAGTTTCTCGATATTTCTTTCCAATACGTTAATTTAAATTGGCAGGATTATGTGGAGTTTGATCAACGTTATTTGCGTCCAGCGGAAGTGGATTTATTGATAGGAGATTCCACAAAAGCCAGAGAGAAATTAGGCTGGCAGCCTTCGGTGACGTTCGAGGGACTGGTAAAATTAATGGTAGATGCGGATTTAGCGGCTTTGGGGATTAATCTTAATAACGGTGGTGATAGCCAACAGTTATTAAAAGATTTGGCTTATCTTCGCAATCGTTCGATGACAACTGTGGATTAAAGAGGTGAAAATATGCTGAATTTAAGCGAACAGAGAATCGTCGTCACCGGGGGGGCTGGATTTTTAGGTCGGCAAGTAGTTAATCAATTAATTGCAGCGGGGGCAAATCCCGCAAAAATTACAATTCCTCGGTCCAAAGATTGTGATTTAAGAGTTTGGGAAAACTGTCAACGTTTAGCCGACCAAGAAGATTTAATTATCCATTTGGCTGCCCATGTGGGAGGTATCGGTCTCAATCGGGAAAAACCTGCCGAATTATTCTATGATAATTTGATGATGGGAACCCAATTAATTCACGCTGCCTATCTAGCAGGAGTGCAAAAATTTGTCTGTGTGGGGACAATTTGTGCCTATCCAAAATTTACTCCAGTACCTTTCCATGAAGACGATTTATGGTCAGGATATCCCGAAGAAACCAATGCGCCTTATGGTATCGCTAAAAAGGCTTTATTGGTACAATTAGAGTCCTATCGTTTGCAGTATGGTTTCAACGGAATTTATCTTTTACCGGTGAATTTATACGGGCCAGAGGATAATTTTGATCCGGGTAGTTCCCATGTAATTCCTGCTTTAATTCGCAAGGTTTATGAGGCACAACAACGGGGGGATAAACAACTTCCTGTCTGGGGAGATGGTAGTCCAACCCGGGAGTTTCTCTACTCCACCGATGCAGCGCGAGGCATTGTCATGGCCAGTCAATTCTATAATGAATCAGACCCGGTTAATCTTGGTACAAATTATGAGATTTCTATCAAAGATTTAGTGGAATTAATCTGTGATTTAATGGGTTTTGATGGCGAAATTGTTTGGGAAATAGATAAACCGAATGGTCAACCGCGACGCTGTTTAGATACAACCCGCGCTCAGGAAAAATTCGGTTTTGTTGCTCAAATGGAATTTAAAGAAGGTTTGCAAAAAACCATTGAATGGTATCGGCAAAACGCCGCTTAGTCTTGATAGCAGGTGTGTTAGATTAATAACTAACACACCAGATTTTTTTAAGCTTACTGACCGGTAAAATCAGAACGAAGGGTTAATTTTAAGTCCTCCTTCGGGTTAATTGACAATAATTCCACCGATTCTCCTCGTAATAACCACCCAGCTAATACTTCTAATCCTCCTCCTCGTAATAATCCCTCGCTAACCGGTTGGTCAGAAGTAAAAGAAGCGAGGACAGAAGCGGCGGATTTTCCTAATACTGCACCCTGAATAATTTTGTCGGGGTTAACTCCTTTAATTATCCTTTCTAGACGAGTGAAAACTGCCGAAATAGCATCAATAGATTTTTCTTGGGGTTGACGGGTTTTTAAAAAGATTTTTTGGGATAGAAAACGCGAACCTTGACCATCGGGTTTAATTTCTCCGATAATCTGACTACCATCGGGAATAATTGTCTGTCCTTGGGAATTTTTGATATTATCGGTAACGGTCAGTGATAAAGAAAAAGTTTCTTGTTTGGTTAAAAGAATTTTTTCCCCTTGCTCGTATTTTACAGGGATGTCCGTCCCAGCAGGAATTAATCGGTCATTCCCCAAAGGAATTGGTTTAATTGGGTTAATTGGGGCGAATTGACGTGCGATCGCAGGAGTCAAGGAAAGGGAGACCACAACGAAAGAAGCACTTAAAAGCATTGTGAATAGGGTCAGAGGATGATGACGACCCTGCTTTTGAAAATTTAGCATCTTACCCTTGAGTTTCCTAGTGGGAGCGAATTAAAGATAAAGACGAAAGCGGAAAAAAGTTTGTTTCCAAGCAAGAAAATGCGGGAAAAAGGAGAATTTTAGCAAAAAATAACTGATATTTCCGACTAACTGCCAGTTATTAGTTTATTTGGTTCTTCGTTACTTGGTATGGTTCGATAGGGGGGCATAAATCGACTAAATCCTTATCTGGCAAGAGACTTAATTGATTAGTTCGCTCTAGAAAAAAACAATTAACAAAAATCGCTAAATGCCTTTCTATATAAGGGTTC
>NZ_JADBVE010000091.1:0-8904 GCF_020245285.1 Microcystis sp. M31BS1 | reverse complement strand
GGTTATCTGTCAATCTTAAAAGATATTTATACTAATGTTGTTATTCCCCAAGCAGTTGCCAATGAATTAGCCAATTTAACTGAGGAAGATATCCGCATTAAAGCGATAATTTCTCTGAACTGGATACAGGTTAAACAAGCCTCTAATTTGGAACTTGTGGCTTGTTTGAGCAATGACTATAATTTAGATATTGGCGAAGCAGAAGCAATCGCTGGCTCTTCTCGACTTTGTGTGATAATTTTTGCTTATGTAAGGTTAAATGCTTACTGGGCAAGACTTTTAGGACTATTTTGAAAGAAGAAACTATCAGTATAGACCTCGTTTACACACAGAAACCAGAAGAGCCAATCGCTCTTGCCTTAGAATTAAAAGCAGATGAATTGTTAATTGATGAGCGTCTTGGACGGAGGGAGGCTGTGCGTTTGGGGCTGTCAATTACGGGGGTTCTAGGAGTTCTTTTAATCGCTAAAAATAGAGGATTGATTGCTAAGGTTCAACCGATAATGGAGTCTCTAATTAGCCAAGCAAATTTTCGCATCAGTCATCAACTTTATGAGGAGGTTTTGCAAACTGCAAATGAATTAGATTAAGTTGTGAGGGGGGAATTGAGAGACAATATTCAGAAAAACTGATGATTTAGAAATACAGTTTTCCCGATCAATGTTAATTTCTGTTACAGGGGTCTTGAGAAATTTGCAATTGTTGTGCCAAAATTTTTAGCAATAAACTTTTGCTGTTACTGTCATGACTTCTACCCTGTTGCCGATTCTTCCTGTTGTTGACGATGTTTTGTTCAATTTCGCTCAATCTGACGGTTTTTGGGCGAATTTAGAAACCGCTTTTGGCACAAGTTATGATGTGGTTAAAGCGACGCAATTACGACAGCAGTGGCAAAGTCGAAATTTTAGTCAACTTCCCCCGATTGAGGTTGTCAACAGCAGTGTTTTAGGTAGTGCAAATGGCGCTTATGGGATTAGCACCAATAAGATATATCTATCTGAAAGCTTTTTTGCTTCTGCTAGTTCAGATGCTTTGGTTGCGGTGGTGTTGGAAGAAATTGGGCATTTTGTGGATGCTCAAATTAATAGGGTGGATACGGTGGGGGATGAGGGGGAGTTATTTTCGGCGTTGGCACGCGGGGTAAGTTTAAGTCCTTCGGGGTTGAGTCGGATTCAGACGGAAGATGATCATGCAGTGGTAGTAATTGATGGGCAAGAAGTTCTGATTGAGCAAGCCAGTCTTTCGGGCAGTGGTGGTGTAGGTGGAACTAACAAAACTCTTCAACTCGATCCTCTACCCCAAGGACAAACCGAAAGAAATGTTACTCTTACCTATTTCTACGAGCATTATTCTATTCCTGATCAATTTCAGGTCAGATATGCAGGAAAGGACATTGTCAATACTGGAGGACTTGTTTCGGGAAGTAAAACTGGAAATGTAACATTTAAGCAAGTGCAAGGGCAAGACTTTCTCAATATCGTTGTTACTGCTCCTCAATCAGGAACAGCTTGGTATTTTTCTGTTTCTACTGACAATGCTCAAATAAACTTCAATGGTCTTGTAGGAGATGTCATCAAACTCGATTTAGGTAAGCAAAGTGGGAATGTTACGCTGAAATCCCTACCAAATTCCTCCAAAGGTAAGTTGATTAATGAGAAAGGAGAAAATGCCATTGTAGGGAGTGTATATACAACTTTATACTATGTCCCTACTGTAAATGGTGCAATCTCTAGTTATGGTCAAGATAAGCAACATCCTGGTATAGGTCAAGTGAGCTTTGATGTTGAAGATCAAACTAAAAAGTCCATTACCGTTCAAGTAAGTGTTACTGATGGTTTTTCTAAGACTGATGGAAGTAATCCAGTAAAAACTGGAACTGGAAAGCTTGATATTTATACTCAACAACAACGACTAGCTTACTTGGGTTTTCCGGGTAGCAGTGGCAGTCCTTTAGTTGTTGATGGACAGTCTGGTGGTAACACTGAATGGGCAATAAAATTATTTAATTCTGTAGTTAGTAGCTCAAGCAAAGTTTTGAATGAGAAAAGTTTCAGTAAGGATAATGCTAAACAACTCATTAATGCTACTAATGCTCCACGCTGGACTGAATTAAAAAGTACCTCCATACCAAGAGTTGGAATTGTTCAAGGTTCACCCATAGAATTATGGGCATCTAATTGGACATATGATGTTCTGAACTCCGTAGTTCCTTCAAATCCTAATATTAATTTTAATGTAAATGGAACAAGTCTAAAAAAGGGTGGAGATACATCAGCACACTCTGGTCACGAAGCTGGGATGGATTTAGATATAGATACAGCCGGAAAAGGTGACGGCAATACATATGCACCAAACAATATGTTTTTTAAGGAAAATAAGTTTGGCACTAAGAATACTTGGTATGTAGAAGCTCCTGATGGTAAAGTTATCATTAAAAACACAAATGGAAAGTATGAATCTGCTGATCCTAATGTACCAGCTAATCTTACTAAAGCAATAACTGGTCTTGACATCTATAACAAGCAAGTTATCAAAGAACTATTTTCAGATACCAACAATAATGGGAAAGCAGATCAGGATGAATGGTTGATTATTGATAACCCTAATGCTGTATTTAATAATGCAAATGGCACTCCTACAAAGGGATACGTTCTTGCAGATACAAGAAACTTAATTACCTCTTTCTTGAACGCTAATGTAGGAGGAATTACAGTAAAAGAGGTTTATTTTAATGATCCTCGTACATGGGATATAGACCCTAAAAAAGTTCGTTTTGCATCTAATCATAATGGACACGTTCATTTTACTCTCAAAGCACCAAGCGCAACTACAAATTCTAATCAGAGGTTCAGCACTTTCTCTTTTGCATCTGAAAGCGTTGAACCTGTAGCTACTGCTGCCATAACTGTCAACAACTTCATCCTTATAAATAATGTAATAGATATAGGAAAGATAGAAGGAAACTTCAGTACGACTGGCTCGATTAACACTGGAAATCCTGAAACTATCTATCGCTTTACACTTGGTGATCCAGTAGATGAAGATAAAATTGACGGCATCTACTTCAGTACATCTCGAAATTTTAACTTACTTCTCAATCAACTTGCTGCTGATGCTGATGTAGAGCTAATCAAAGATTTTAATGGAGATGGTATTTTTCAAGATGAGGACGTTATAGCAAGTTCAAATCAGTTAGGTAATAATCCTGAAACGCTCAATTTGACAGACCTTAACGAATCTGATTACTACATTCGCATTTTCCAAAAGGGTGGTGATACTAGCTTTAACCTTAGTTTAACAGTTCCTCCTCTACCAGTTCCAACTGACAACGCAGGAAATACAGTAACTAATGCTAAAAATTTAGGAATCATTAGTAATAATGTCCAGCAATCAGATTTTATTGGTCAAGTGGATGCAGATGATTACTATCGTTTCACATTATCATCTATCAGCGATTTGACCGTTGATGTTACTGACTTAGTAAATGGTGATTTATTTGCTGAAGTTGGACAAGATAAAAATAATGACGGCATTCTAGATTTTGATGAAATTATTGTCACATCTGATGAAGAAGGAGATACCAGCGAACAAATTAGCCGTACAGGATTAGCCGCTGGTGATTATATCTTGCATTTGGGGCGTAATAGTGGCAATACAAACTATAACCTTAACCTTTCGGCAACTCCGTCAGTTATTCCACCTGATAAAGCAGGTAGTACCCTTACCACTGCCTTCAATCTTGGCACTTTAACTGCTTCCACCCAAAACGATTTTGTTGGTAATGTTGATCCGATTGACTATTACCGCTTTACCCTGACAAATCCTAGTGGAGTTACCCTCAATCTTAGTGGCTTATCAGCAGATGCCGATTTAGAATTGTCTCAAGATAAAGATGGAGACGGTGTAATCTCTTCTGATGAAGTGATTCAGCTTTCTGAAGGAACAGACAATCAAGATGAAAATATTAATATTACGGCATTACCCGCAGGAGACTACTTTGTAAAAGTATCCCAATACGAAGGTGACACCACCTACAATCTTGCTCTCACACCAACAGCAGCCACTGGAGTAGATCTACAAGTGAGTGTGACTCCAGTAACTAATTCTCTTACTTTAGGAGATCAAGTCAGCTACACCATTACCGTTAAAAATATCGGTGCTTCTAATGCAACAGGAGTCACACTCAGCGATAACTTGCCCCTTGAAAATATCCTTGATGTGTCTGCTGTTGCCAGTAAAGGTACGAGAAGTATTTCTAGCAGTGCAATTACTGCAAATATTGGCAGCCTTAACGTCAATGAATCAGCAACAGTAGTTGTTTCAGGCAGATTGGTTGGTTCGGGTTCAACCAGTAGTTTGATTCAAGTCTCAAGCGCACAAGCAGACTTTAATCCAGACAATGACTCAGTAGTACAGCGTTTCAACGTTGCACCTGGTACAATTCAACCTGCTGATTTGGAACTTTCTCTAACTTCAGATAAAACGACAGCGAATATTGATGACCTAGTTACTTTCAAAATAACTCTAACCAATAAAGGTCCAGGGGCTGCAACATCAATTCAGGTAAAAAATGTTTTGCCTCAAGGATTAACTCTTGTTTCGTCAAATCCTCAGCAAGGTTCTTACAACTCCACATCTGGCATTTGGGAAGCAGGGAATATCGCCAAGGATAATCAAGCTTTCGTAGATATCGTTACCAAAGTTACTTCTGGAGGAAGTCTTTCTAATACTGCTGAAGTGATTGCAGTAACTGAACCTGATCCTGATTCTACTCCCAATAACAATAATCCCAATGAAGACGATCAAGCTTCAGTTATTGTCACTATTGGCACCGATGAAACTCCCGGTAATCAAGCTCCCACAGATTTAGCCTTAAGTGCAACCACAGTAAATGAAAATGTCCCTGTTAACACAGTAATTGGAACATTTTCCAGCACAGACCCCGATACTGGTAATACCTTTACCTATAGTTTAATAGCAGGAACAGGAGATACAGATAATACAGCATTCTCGATTGTGGGGAATCAATTACAGATTAATAATTCCCCCGATTTTGAAACCAAAAATAGTTACAGTATTCGAGTAAAAACCACCGACCAAGGGGGACTAAGTTTTGAGAAAACCTTGACAATTACTGTCAATGATGTTAATGAAACTCCCGGTAATCAAGCTCCAACAAATTTAGCCTTAAGTGCGACAACAGTAAATGAAAATGTTCCTGTTAACACAGTAATTGGAACATTTTCCAGCACAGACCCCGATACTGGTAATAGCTTTACCTATAGTTTAATAGCAGGAACAGGAGATACAGATAACTCAGCATTCTCGATTGTGGGGAATCAATTACAGATTAATAATTCCCCAGATTTTGAAACCAAAAATAGTTACAGTATTCGGGTAAAAACCACTGACCAAGGGGGACTAAGTTTTGAGAAAACCTTGACAATTACTGTCAATGATGTTAATGAAACTCCCGGTAATCAAGCTCCAACAAATTTAGCCTTAAGTGCGACAACAGTAAATGAAAATGTCCCTGTTAACACAGTAATTGGAACATTTTCCAGCACAGACCCCGATACTGGTAATACCTTTACCTATAGTTTGATAGCAGGAACAGGAGATACAGATAATACTGCCTTCTCGATTGTAGGGAATCAATTACAGATTAATAATTCCCCGGATTTTGAAACCAAAAATAGTTACAGTATTCGAGTAAAAACCACCGACCAAGGGGGACTAAGTTTTGAGAAAACCTTGACAATTACTGTCAATGATGTTAATGAAACTCCCGGTAATCAAGCTCCCACAGATTTAGCATTAAGTGCGACAACAGTAAATGAAAATGTCCCTGTTAACACAGTGATAGGAACATTTTCTACCACAGACCCCGATACTGGTAATACCTTTACCTATAGTTTAGTTACAGGGACAGGAGATACAGATAACTCAGCATTCTCGATTGTAGGGAATCAATTACAGATTAATAATTCCCCAGATTTTGAAACCAAAAATAGTTACAGTATTCGAGTAAAAACCACCGACCAAGGGGGACTAAGTTTTGAGAAAACCTTGACAATTACTGTCAATGATGTTAATGAAACTCCTAGTAATCAAGCTCCCACAGCCCTAATTTTCCAAAATGCTGTCACCGAGTTAGCTGAAAATGTCAATGTCACACCAGAATTTAAAGTCGCCGACCTCCTGATTGAAGATGATGGTTTAGGAACCAATAATCTCTTCCTCACGGGACGGGATAGGGAGCGCTTCTTAATTCAGAATTCAGCCCTTTTCTATGTCGGTTTTACCCCTAATTTTGAAGCCCAAAATAGTTACGAAGTCACCGTCAATGTCGATGATACAACCGTTGGTGTCACCCCCGATCTCACCCAAACCTTCACTTTAAACATCACCGATGTCAACGAAGCTCCCACAGCCCTAATTCTGGCCAATAGCACCAATGCGATCGCTGAAAATACCGATACCAGTCAAGGTGTCAAAGTTGCCGATATTCAGATCAGCGATGATGCCCTGGGGACCAATAGCCTTTCTTTGTTGGGCAGTGATCAGAGCAGTTTCCAGATTCGTGGCCGGGAATTATTCTTCATCGGTAAGGCTGATTTTGAAGCCCAATCCCTCTATAACTTGACAGTTGCGGTAACGGATACTACCCTCAACCCGGCTCCCAATGCCACGCCAGACGCAACGGTTAATTTCACCCTAGAAATTACCAATCTACCCGATCAAGACGTTAATCCCCAAACCCTTGAATTTAAAGATACGGGTAATGGACAAGGTTCTCTGGTTTTCAACTTCAGTAACTTGCCCGGTAGCATACAGGTCAGAGCCATTGAGGAAGGACTTAGACAGACGGGAGCTTTCTTTAATAACGTTGTCGGTCTCTATCCAGTGGCCGATGATAACGGAGCCGTTTTTGATAGCCTCGATTTAGATGGAGATGGCAACGTGACAGAGTTAATTCAACCGGGTCAAGCGGGTTATGCGCGTACCGCCTTAAGTCAAGCGGTGAATAACTTCTTTTTGCGGGCCAGTGGGGAAGGGGCAAACCAAAGCACCACCGCCGCTGAATTTGGGGATGTGTTGTTGGAAGGGGGGCGACGCTACGCACCCTTTGTGATTGCCAATGGGGGCAATCTGGGAGAAAGTCTGCAAGGGAGTGTTCAGGCATTTTTGACCAAGAATCCCGATAACGTGGCGGCTACCCTAGAAAACTATATAAGTCATGAAGTGGCCTATTTCTCCTTTGGGGCGGCAAATCCCGATGGGGCGGAACATTTACGGTCAAGGGGGAATAATATCTTTGGCTTTGAGGATTTACCGGGGAACTTACCCAATATCAGCGATAACGATTTTAATGATGGGATTTTGGCGTTTAATTTTATTGCTTAACCCTAGTTCGGGTTAAACGGAGGGGGATAAGGCCCATTCCATTATTGCGCCGCCTGACCGCTAGAGGTGGCCAGGGCTGCTGCGCCTCCTTCTAAAGCCGCGATCCGCTTCTCGAAGACATCGGTGGTCGGATTCTTGACATCCTCGCCGTCCGTTTTACGGCGGCGAGGATGTCAACAATGAAATTTGCTGGTTGATGGCATTTTAACAGCATTAAAAGCATTCACTCCTTACTGGGAGTAGAACGATCAGGCCTTGCCTCGTTTCACAAAGATTCCAAGACTTCCTGCGAGTAGAGTTGCGAACACGACACTCGGTTCGGGAACCTTGACATCGGCGGCGATTACTTTGAAATCTGGCCCGTTATCGCCGACTCCGTTCAAACGTTGGGGATCGTTATTGCGCTCGCTAGTTAAGCGCAGGGTTTGCGCGCGGATACCGTCGAGCCGAATCCCGATCGAACCAATATTGAACGGGCCGTTGTTGAGGACGGGAGGAACGATTGTGCTGATGTTATAGTCCGCTTTCGTGTAGTTCGCGCGTAAAATTTTATAGCTGGCTAAAACCGTTGTTCCATCGTCCGCGATCGCTTCCACCAGTAAATCGCTATCCCCCGCAACGGCTCCCCCCGGCGTTCCCCCCCGTTCCCAGAAAAAGAACGTATTCACCGGTCGGGCGAAAGAAACCTCGATAATTGCAGTATCGGCGTTCTCACGGGTTACGAGGAGACTATTCAGGTTTAAATTGCCCAAACTGGCGGCGATATCCGCGTCGGTGGGGTTCGGTTTCGCTGAACCCTCCCCGACCAGGGGATCGCTAGTCGTGTTCGGTCCGTAACCCGTGTGGAGAATTCCGTTAGTATATGTGATTCCCCCCACAGTAACGTCGGCGGTATCGTTGCGGATAACCCGACCCGCATTGACCAGATCAAACTGACTGACCGTTAAACCGTTGAAAACCACCGAATCGAGACGGACATCTCTAGTGGGATCGTTGAGAAGATTAGGATTTCCGGTTAGGTCCGGACTCGCGGTAACGTTGGTTTGAAAGGAAAAGGGGAGAAAACCCGCCGCGCGCGCGGGTGTTCCGGTCGTGAGAGCCAAGGCCACTCCGGTGGTCGTGGCGGCGATTTTGAAAAGAGCGGCGAGGTGCTGCGACTGCGTGAAAAGATGACTCATCGATAAATGACCTCGTTAGGGAATGGAATTAAGTAGGGCTTGCTGAATAAATCTAAAAACCTTGCTGGATAAGACTTTTAGACTTTTTGTCAATCCAAAAGTACCGGACCTGGGAGTGAGCGGGGGGAAAATTCAGGTACTTTTTCCCTGAAAATTAGGTAATTGACCAGATGAAAATCGGTTCTTCGTTACTTGGTATGGTTCGATAGGGGGGCATAAATCGACTAAATCCTTATCTGGCAAGAGACTTAATTGATTAGTTCGCTCTAGAGCAAAAACAATTGACAAAAATCGCTAAATGCCTTTCTATATAAGGGTT
>NZ_JADBVE010000090.1:0-5289 GCF_020245285.1 Microcystis sp. M31BS1 | reverse complement strand
TTAGGCTATTGGTTGGGAACTTGGGAGGGTACTATTGACCGAGAAACGGCAATCTGGGCCAGATTTTATGACTCGGAAGGCAATTTAATCCCCTTGCCAGAAGAAGCAGCACAGGAGCAAGCAGCTGCAGCACAGGAGCAAGCAGCTGCAGCACAGGAGCAAGCGGCCGCAGCACAGGAGCAAGCGGCCGCAGCACAGGAGCAATTAAATGCTACTCAGCAAGCTCTGGAAGCGGAAAGACAGCGTTCTCAACGGCTGGCGGCTCGTTTGCGAGAAATGGGGATAGACTTGTAGTACAAGTGTAACGAATGTTCGGGGTGGGGAGATGGGGAAATGACCTGATGGGGAGCTTTTTGCCTGACTGACGGGCAGATTTTCAACACAATCAGTGGTCGTGCCAAATTAATTTCCTCAACCTTGAGGAGAAATTCTGTCAACTTCGATCAAAAGCCGCGTAAATTCTGTATTTTCTCTGAAAGTCTTATACATAGCTTTTAAAATTGTGATCGTAGCGGTAGGCTAATTCAGATCAATTAAACTTCTTCCTCACTCCCGACTTTGTTAGTACCATGAAACCTAACTCTGGCCTTAAACGGTTATTATCCCTGATATCTGCCGTTTCTTGTAGTTCCCTCTTGATTTTATCCCCTCTAGCCCAGAGAGCGCAAGCAGACGATATTACGGATGCCCTAGAAGCGGTAATTGAATATACGGCTCAATTACACCAGATCAATTTTAAGTATTTGTTAAGCAATGGGCCGATAACCACTCCCTGCGGCGTAATTTCCCTAGCGGCTTTCTGCACTGTAGATAATACAGTCTATGTCAATCTCAAGCAAGTTACTGGTATTAGCGATAATCCTCTATTTCCCCTTTACGCCGTCGCTCATGAGGCCGCTCACGCTGTTCAGTGGAATCGGGGTATTGGTGGCATCGATGAAGGTGGAATGAGCATCGGCATTGAATTACAGGCCGATTGTCTAGCCGGAGATACCCTTTCCTGGTTATTTACCGAAGCGAGAGGTTTATCCAAACAGGATTATATAATAGCAGGAAAACTTCTAGCGGAAGCGGCCTCGGAAGTGGGCGATTTTGAAGCTCCTAATCGCTCCCACGGCACACCACAACAGCGAGGTGATTCGGTCCTGCAAGGATTCTACGGGGAAAATCATGAAGCCTGTATGCGTTAGCTAACACTCAAGGCTTTATTTCCCCTAGAATGCCTAAAAAAGCCTAAAAAACTACTGTAACCCTAACCAAGATAGCAGACCTTGGCCAGTTAGATACTCAATCAACAGGGTGATCACAAAACCAATCATAGCGGCTCTACCGTTGAGGCGCTCGGCATAGTCATTAAAACCAAATTTGGGATCTTCTAATTTGGGGGTTTGAGTCGGTTGTGGTTCAGTCATGATCTTTACAGTCCGTTTACATTTCTTTACTATTCTAGCGGAGTTAGAAGTTAGGTTGTAACTAATTTCTAACTCCTCTCTATTTGCCCTAATCTCGACCGTTAAGAGCGATTAAAAGGCGCAGAATAAAGATAAATAGGTTGATATAGGTCAAATACATCGATAAAGCAGCACTAAGATACTGTTCATCTCTGTAGGTACGGGGCAAGATGTAAAAGTCCACCACTGCCGAACCAGCAAACAAGAAAACCCCGATGCCAGAAATAGCAATTTCTAACCAGGTGGGAGTAGCACCACCAAAGATAGAGAAAATTAGCTGACCAATGAGAACAATAAAGAGAGCGAGAATACCGATGCTAACGGTTTGAGTCAGGGCTAAACCATCTTTTTCCGACAGATTAGAGCCGATATTCCGTCCCAACACAAAAGCAATGCCGCAACCGAGGGCAGCAATTGCTACTCCTCGCAAACCGACACCGGAAGTACCTAAGGCCACATAGACGATTCCACTGAGAGTATAGCCAGAAAGAAGACTATAGAGAGTCAGCAGGGGCAGAGCAGTGCCTGTATTGCCTCTTTCCGCAGTATTACGGGCGACAAAAAATAAAATAATCTCGGCAACCAGGGCGACAAAGAAAGTCGGGAAGAAAATCTGGGGATAGGATTGGATCACACCTAAACCGCCATAGGTTCCCACCGCAGTCAAAATTAGACCGCCACCGAGATAGGGCAGGGCCTTGGGGATAACATTGGGGCCGATAAGTGCTTGGCTTTTAGCCTCGCGTAAAGCTTGGCGAAAATTACTGGTATTACTCATGGTGACTAGGTTCGAGATACTTGTCTCAATCAATCTTGTTAAACAGAAACTATTCTTGATTAGTTCGTCAAGAATGGCAAATCGGAGGGAAGAAAAAAAGGTAAATTTTTCCCCCGGCATCGATTCCCTCTTGATTGTAACGAAAAGACTAGGGATCGAGCTAAGTAGGTAGGTGTTAAAAATTGTCAGATACCCCCCTTATCAAGGCGGGATCGGCACCCCCCTTATCAAGGGGGGATTAAGGGGGGATCGAACCGAAAATCCATTTTCACCCCCCTTGACCGCTCAAGTTACCTTAAACAGAAGCCCAATTCAAGGCGATTATGTCCCATAAACTGGATATTTCCTGTTTTTATTAACTACAATCTTCAGAGTATCCCCTGACCTAAAGCCAAACCTGTCACCAACATTCCTAACACTAGAAAAGGCTGGGCGCTGGCTTGATATTTGACATCATTTTTGAGCGGATCCCGCAAAAAATACATATCTTGGAAAGTGATCTGAGGGATAATTAATAACAGTAAAATAGCGGCATAAAGATTCTGATGAATACTAATCAGATAGCCAGCAATTCCTGCTTGAAAAACATCGATCATAATCACACAAATCCAAGCTGCGGTGGTAATTCCGAACATAACTGGCAAGGATTTTAAGCCTAATTTTTCGTCACCCTCCACACTTTTAAAGTCGTTGACCACAGCAATGCCTAAACCCGCCAGACTATAGATGAGGGTTAGGATCATAATTGTCCAATTTAACTGACCAAAAAGGGCGTGACCTGCCCACCAAGGTAAGGCTATATAACTAGCACCGAGGGCATAATTTCCTAGCCAACCATTTTGTTTTAATTTTAAAGGCGGCGCTGAATAAATATAGGCAATAAAAGAACCAAATAGGGTTAAACAGAGCATGAGCGGGAAATCATGACCGGCCCAGCGATCAAGAAGATAAGATATTCCTAACCCAGCTGCTAATAAAACCAAAATCTGACCGACCACTTGGGGAATAGAAATTGCCCCCGAAGGAATCGGACGATAGGGTTCATTAATTGCATCAATTTCTCGATCATAAAAATCATTTAAAGTTTGGGTATAACCAGTCATCAATGGACCAGAAAGTAACATACAGGTGGCCGCTTTTAAGACATCTTCTAAAGACCAAGTATAATTCCCCGATGAAGCCGCCCCACAGACAACCCCCCAAATTAGAGGAATCCAAGTGATCGGCTTCATCAATTGTAAGCGGATTTTCCAGAGGGAAGTTTCTGCCGATGAGGCCCCTTTCATGCCCAATAATTGGCGAGTTTTTGCGCCTCGATTATCCTTGTTTTCTATCTCGGTGTTCGACATAATCCCTTAAAAAGAAATAATTAAGTAACCGTCTTGGAATTTGGCCCCTTTTACCGCTCGTCCGGTTAGAGGCGGTGGTACATCAATATTACGCCGTTGATCCCCGGCTTCGATGGTTAATTCTGGACCCGATTGCGTCAGTTTTACCTGTTTTTTCTCGAATCCGGGTAAATAAACCTTTACCTGACCGGCTGCCGTATCGATTATTAACGGTTTGGGCGGCTGCACCGTGAGAAAATTGGGTAACTCGGCGATTAATTCCTGCCAATCTTCTCCTTGACGGTCGGGTAAAATCGCAGCCGGCAGCGGGGCAAAATCCTCCGTAGCACTCTGACAGCGATTAAAAATCACTCCCCCCACATTTAAACCGATTTGCTGCGCCCCACCCCAAAGATATTTGGCATCTGCGATCGCAATTGGATCATCATTGGTGACTAGATAGGCTAAAACTCGCCGAGGATCGGCTAAAGCGGAACGTCCCTCGTCTAGAATGTTATTATCGACCTTCTTCCCTAAACCGTCGGGATTAAAGGAGAAATTCAGCACGGCGGCGGCGATTGGTTGCAAAAAGGGAGAAAGGGTGCGACCAATCTCAGAATCGCTGAAAACCTGCCGGAAACGCCGTGAATACCAGCTGCCCACCTCTGGAATCCCTAACATTCGCAGACTGTTTATATCTCCGCTGCCGTCGTAGATGATGACATCGTAATTTCCGCTTTTATCCTGTTCCCGCAGGAAATTTAAGGCTAGAGCTTGGTCTATTCCGGGTAAAACGCCCAACTCTTGACCATAAACATTTTTCAAGGTGGGAGAACGCAAATACTGCTTTTCCAATTCCTTGACTTCTTCCCAACTTTTTTCTAGTAACTGGGTACTACTAAGCTGGACAACCGAGAGATTAGGGGCAATTTCCGTAATAGAGGAGCTAGGCGAGGCCTTGAGGAGTAATCCCCAAGCGGGACCAGAATCTTGCCCGATCAAGAGAACTTTTGACCCCAGACCAGCCATTTTCTTTGCCGAAGCGATCGCTATTGTACTGCGACCGCTGCCCCCCTTGCCCAAAAAGGTCAAAATTAAGGACATAATTAATTCCTAAGCGTTATATTTAGATGAGTTTGAGTTCATCCTCAAAAAACCAAGTAGCGGTCTTATCATCGAACTGGACAACAGCACCAACACCGCTGCCATCGGTCATCTTAAAATTTTTGATGACACCCACTTTACCCAATTTACCCGCTACGTCCGAGTTAACGCGGTCTCTTAAGCGACAGACCTTGACTTTTTGCCCGATTTCCATTACTTCCACAGTTTTAATAAGACGATAATTCAATAAACCAATCCTAAGTTTAATATAAATTCGTGTCAGATAAACCCCCCAATGATCTTCGGTCATTAGTCTTTCTAAGATCATCTGCACTTAGCGATCATATATACTAGGACATTGAACAAAATCAACTTCTTGCTTAGGATAGGCAATAGGCAATAGGCAATAGGCAGTTAGATAAGTAGCTGGTTATAATTGAATTAAAAATGGATTTTAGGTTCGATCCCCCCTGCCCCCCTTATCAAGGCTATCCATTAGTCGGATCTTTCTTAACAAAAAGAGAAGAAACTTAAAAAAAGGGGAAACGATTGATAGGTATAGTTTTGAAAGAAGGAATTAAGGTGGAGGTAAGCAAAAAAATGGAGAAATGGGCAGCCCAAGAATTAC
>NZ_JADBVE010000009.1:0-2618 GCF_020245285.1 Microcystis sp. M31BS1 | reverse complement strand
TTGGGTCTGATTTGTTTTTGTTAATGATCAGACAGTACCTGATGAGCCTTTCTTTGTCAACTCTTGAGGTTGATGCGTTTCATTTTTGAATTGGCGTTGTCCTTGAGTAAAAAATGCAAGTTGTAGCCGTGCAAAGTATATAATGCGGGTGAAAGTATGGAGATAACCCTCAAGTGCAAACTAAAACCCTCCAAACCCTCAGAAAAGGAAACCACAAAAGTCTCCTAAAAACCATTAATCAAAAACTTGCGATCGCCCCTTCATTCAGTCACTTGAGGAGGTATTGTTGCCATAACTCTCTCAATTCCCATGATTTCAAGGAGTAGGGTTTATCTGGCAAGCCGAGAGCTGCTACAATCTAAGATGATTGGTTATAGATGCTTTCAAGATGACTAAAACAGCAGAAACCCTTAAAATAGAACTTGCTCAACTTTCTGTGCAAGATCGCGCTGAACTAGCTTACTTTCTCATCCATTCCTTAGATGAAGGTGTAGATGACAATGTTTTAGATGCTTGGGATAGAGAATTAACTGAAAGATTAGCCGAAATTTATGCTGGAACAGCCAAGGGTGAACCATCAGATAAAGTATTATTGGAATTACGAGAGAAATATTCGTGAAACCGGTTATTATTCACAGTGAAGCAACAGGAGAACTTGACAATGCTATTCAATATTACGAGAAGCAAAAGATAGGATTAGGGCTAGATTTGCTATCTGAAATTGAACAAGTTCTCGAAAAAATTAAAATTAACCCTAATCTGGGAACAGCCCATACTATCGAAGGGGTACGCCGTTATGTCATTCGCCGTTTTCCTTACATCATCTTTTATGTAGAATTTGAAGCATTTATCTGGGTGGTTGCGATCGCACATGGAAAACGTAAACCTGATTACTGGAAAAAGCGAAATTTAGAATAATGGAGATACTCGAACGAAAACAAAACCACAAAAGTAGGCTAAATTACCCACAAAATACGATAAATGCCCCTTCATTCAGTCAGTTGAGGGGGTTTATTTTTTCCCTTTATTAACTTGGTTAATAACAAATCCAACTTTAAAAACCCACTTCCCCACTTCCCTATTCATAATTCCCACTTGCAAGAGTGCCTTTTTGAACCTTTCCCTAAAAAGGTTTTGATTTTAGGGAAATACAGTTAAAGGAATCCATTCGTAGGTGTTGACAATGCCTTGAAAATAATCATTAATAGTTTCTCTGGAATAGGGAACAACACCATCTTCACCAAACCAACGTTCATAAATTGTCACCGCTTGTTGTTGGTCACTAACGATCCCTTCCATGAATTTTAATAGGGTATAATTCACTGTATCGCGCCATTTAGAATCATTTTCAGGTAAAGTACAGGCATAGGATTCGTAGGCGTAGGGATAGGAGGGAACTATGGCTAAATTATTGGGATTTTTAGCACTTTTCCTTAAACCTTCTAGGGTAATGCCATCGCTGGCAAAACCATCAATTTCTCCCGTTTCTAGTTTTTGTAAACCCTCGCCACGACTTTTAACTTTGACCAAAATAGCGGCGGGTTGTTGGGTTTTAATTACCGCTTCATTAGTAGTATTGGCAATCACTCCAATGCGTCTGCCTGCCAAGCTACCGATGTCATCAAGATTACTACCTTTGCGGGTGAGCAATTGAGTACCACCGGCAAAGTAACTAACGGAAAAATCCACTTCATTTTCTCTTTTCCAAGTAAAAGTAGTAGAGCCACATTCGATATCGATAACCCCTGTTTTCAACTTTTCAAAACGATTTTGGGGATTAATCTCAACAATTTTTAACTTAATTGGTTTTCCTAACTTCCGTTCGGTTTCCTTGCGAATTAACTCTAACATATCAAGGCTGTAACCCACCCACTTGCCCTGGGAGTTGACAAAACCAAAGGGAATAGCATCTTTACGAGCGCCGGCAGTAATTACCCCAGTTTTTTGAATGCGATCGAAGATTGCTCCCGCAAGGCTAGAATGGTTACTGGTGACGGTTAAAGCTACTGTCATCGTCATGACGGCAAGTGTACGCTTCATTTTTTTCCCTAATCTGAAAGTGGCTCAAGTCTGGGACTGTTTTAGGAGACTGAGAGTTTCCCAGAGGAAGATTTTTTAGCGGCGATTGCTGGGGACAAAAAAAGAGGAGAGATGTTACTCTCTCCCCCTTTTAGTTTTTTCGACAACATTTTAAATTGTTTTTTCAGTTGTCGCTGTCGGGCCGAACCGCCCTTGCCTTTGTCGTTACGTCCCTGACGGCGGGGGGACTCCCATCGCTTAAGTCGCATAGTTTTTAATTCCAATTTAGTCAGTTATATTTTTTATTGTAACAGGTTTAACGTCAGTTTGGGTTAAGGAAATGAACTGACGGGGTGTGGGGTGTGGGGTGTGGGGTGTGGGGTTTTACCCATTTTCAGTAACCCATGCGGGCGTTGGGTTTCATGCTTCAACCGTTCGGCAAAAGCTCACGGCCGAAGCCCAACCTTGTATCTTGAGAAGTAGGCAACCCGTCCCAACCTAGGTAAAAAATACCGCTTTGTAGCTTGGGTGCCTATATTCTGAAAAAGGGCGTGGACATCCAGTTCAACCGAGGTGCTTGACACCGTTGGGTAGCCACC
>NZ_JADBVE010000089.1:0-5541 GCF_020245285.1 Microcystis sp. M31BS1 | reverse complement strand
TGTCAGTCTGTAGAGCGACCATAAGACCAGAACAGAGTAAATCTGTTAAGGCAGGTGCGAAAAATCCTTCGGGAAAGAAGCAGAAACCTAAATCGTGAGGTTTGGGAATCACCGTCCGTTTACGGCGGCGAGGATGTCAACCAGTGGAAGTCGAGATATTAAGCGATCGCCTAGCTCAAGACTAATAAAAACGCTGAAAAAATTAACAACAGGAGAAACAACGATGACTGGTACTAATTCCACTAGCCCAAATTATGTAATCGTAACCGATCAATATTGGGATGGTTTGGCTGATAATCCCCTTGGTGCCACGGAAATTCGCATCGAAAATGGGAATATCACTGCGATCGCTACAACAGTTGATCACAGCAACGCTCAAATTATTGAACTAAAAGGACACACCGTTACCCCTGGTTTCATTGATTGTCATGTTCATATCACCTTCTGTGAAGGGGATCCTACAATTCCAGAAAATCCTTATATGGTGACAGTGCCATTAATGACCCTTTATAGCTTAAATCCTCTGAAAACACTGTTAATGAACGGTTTTACTACTGTAAGGGAAGTGGGTTGTCCCGATCCAGAATTTATTACCGTCGATCTCAAAAAAGCGATCGCCAATGGCTGGATTATTGGACCAGATCTATTGGTAGCACCTCACCTGATTTCAGCCCAAGGAGGACATGGTGATTTTACCTCTTTAGTTGCTTTTCAGTTCAGACCAGAAAAATTTGAAGTAGCAGACGGAACAGCAGAAATTATCCGCATAGTACGAGAAGAAATTCGCTCAGGAGCAGATTGGATTAAATTCTGTGCTACAGGGGGTTTTAGCTCTCCTACGGATGATCCGAGTCAAACCACTTATTCCCAAGAGGAGATGAATATTCTGGTTAGTACCGCCAAAGATTTCGGTATTTCTGCTTGTCCCCACGCTTATGGAGGGGAAGGGGTTCAACGTGCTGTTAACGCGGGGGTACGTTCCATTGAACATGGTAATCTTGCGAGTTCCGAGACTTTGCAATTGATGGAAGAGAAAGGAGTTTATCTGGTACCAACTCAATACACTGTTTTAGAAAAAGCTCGCAATGCCAATAATCCTGAATATTGGAAAAGTCGTTCTCCTTGGCAACACGCTAAATATCAAAAATATGCCTCTCAACTGATTGCTTGTGCTGATAATGTAGCTAAAAGTAACGTTAAGATTGCTTTTGGTACTGATGCGGGAACTTTTCCTCATATAGATAACTGGAAAGAGTTTCCAGCGATGGTTCAAAATGGTATTACTCCTTTACGCGCTTTAAAAGCAGCAACTACTGTAGCGGCTGAATTATTAATGCAGCCGAATATTGGTGCGTTAGCGGTGGGGAAATTTGCTGATATTATCGCTATGCCGGGTAATCCTTTTGAGGATATTAATGTTACTGGTAAAGTTGATTTTGTCATGAAACGGGGAGTCATCTATAAACAACCATCGGGAGGACAAGTATAATGGTTTTGTCATCAAATCTCTGGAAGACACCAGTAACACTGCTGACGGGTTTTTTAGGTGCGGGTAAAACTACTTTACTTAACTGCATTCTTAAGGGTAAAAGTGATCGCCGTTTCGGCATACTGGTCAATGATTTTGGCAGTCTTAATATTGATCAGATGTTAATTAAAAATAGAGACGATGATCTAATCACTCTTGAGGGAGGTTGTGTTTGTTGTAGTTTACAAAATAATCTGGTTAATTCCCTTCCCAAAATCCTATCTCTCCGTCCAGATCAGATCTTAATTGAAGCCAGTGGAATTGCTAACCCTTATACCCTGTTACAAACCCTAAAGCGTCCAGTTTTAAGTAGAATAATTCGCTTGGAAAGCATTATTACCCTAGTTGATGCGACCTATCTACCCCAAATTTGTGAACCATCTGGAAAAATTAACTATCAAGATTTGCTAATTGATCAAATTTCGGCTGCTGATATTGTGGTTCTCAATAAAATTGATTTGATTGATGAAAAAGCACAAATTAATGCTAGTCAAATTATCCAAAAAATAGCACCTTGGGTGCGTTTGTTAAAAGGGAGTTATGGGGATGTTTCCCTAGATTTATTATTAGGATTTAGGGACTCATTTCCCGTTCGTTCTGTATCTAGTCAATTAAAATCTAATCACTCTGATAACTTTCATACTTGGAGTTATGAAAGTGTTCGCCCTTTTCAGTTATTAACCCTAGGAAAAATATTAGGGAAATTACCCGTAACTGTATTGCGAGCCAAGGGTATTTTATCTACTGTTGAACATCCCAATAGAAGAGTAATTTTGCAACAAGTGGGGCTGAGAATTACCTTAGAAATAGGCGAGGAATGGGGTAATAATCCACCCTTTACCCAATTGGTATTAATTAGCACGGAGGCAATAAATACAAATATATTACAGCAGCAATTAGATAGCTGTTTAAGAGTAGAGGATTTTGAGGTAAATTTAAAAACTCAAACCAAAGATAATTTTATTTTAAGTAACGAAATGTAACAAATATATCACAATTATCCAGGGTCAAACATTTTATCAAAAAACTGGGTTTAAAACCTCCTCCTTCTAGGGGAACTTGATGTTATAATTTTAGTAATCTAGAAAACCCGCCCTATCCTAGAGAAAGTCCTGCAACGGGTTGACGATGAGTAAGGGGAAGCTGGAGAGATAGCCTTTTCATTCTATTAATCAATCTAAAAAGTCCCAAAAAATATGATAACTTCCACTCCAGTAAAAAAAAATGACGATGTTAACGCCTTAAATGCGGATATTAGGGAAGTTTTATTAGAGGTTTTGCCGATAATTTCGCCTGAATTACAACTAGAAATCGCTAACTTAGTTCAACAGATTCATCACCTGAATTATTTGATTTATAAAAAAAGTAATAGCTGGAAAATTGGTTGGTTTATTTTTAACAATGATCCAACTAAATTGATTTTGTTATTAGAGGAAATTAAATATATATTGCTCATGGCAAAAACTAATAAAGTCGGAGTTGATGCTATTCGAGAATTCAGAATTAATCTAGAAAAGGAAATTAATAATAGTCGCTATTTTTTATGGGGACATATTTTGAATGGATTTAGTTCTATCTATTCTACAAGATCAGTCCCATTCAAAATATTTTTAGGTTTATCTATTACAACTTTTTTATCTATGATTGCCCTCAAATTTTCTGCTCAAGAAATTTACATATTTGATGATAATTTACACCAGAAACACTCTCAAGAGGAGGCACTTATTTCAAAACCATTACCTCAAGCAAACTCCCCAGCCCCCATTCCTTCTAGTAGTTATTCAGAACAGTTAAAATCATCGAGTGATACGATAAATCCTAATCGGCATATATTTTATGGTTTAGTTTATGCGGCAACAGCAGGAGTGTTGGGAAGTGTTGCGAGTATTTTACTCAGAATTATCGACTTTACAGACAAAAAATATGACGACCCCCTCATTCCTCTTTTTATTGGTTTGTTTAGACCCTTAATTGGTCTAATTTTCGGTATTTTTATCTTTAGTTTAATTAGCTCAAATACGTTGATTAAAATTGATTTTATGATTACCCAGGATCAAAATTCTTCTAGTTTAATAACCAACAAAGCCCGTCAGGATTTATTTATCTTTTCCTGTGCTTTTTTAGTGGGATTTAGTGAAAGATTTGCCTCAGATTTACTGAAAAAAACTGAATCGGGATTAATTGAAGAAAAAGAAAAATAATGTTATTGGCTAAATTATAGGGACTTTTGCGGATTCAAGACATACAATAACAGCAGTGGTCAAAGGGATTTATTTTCAGTTAGGAAAAGATGGGGGGCAATCTGTTTAGAGTGGGTTCCTTCATAATACTCTTTCACTAGCTTTGTTAATTCTTGTTTAGCCGAGTTAAGCAGGTCTGGTTCTCTGTATTTAGGGCTTGCTGAAAAAGCCTGAAATGCCGATAGGAAAAAGGTTTCGACTCAATCAAGTCGAGAAAAAAGGCACAAAAAAAGGTAAAATACCCTAAAAGCCAAGCACTTTTTTTTATTCAGTACAGATGTATAGTATCTCGACTGCAACTCCATCAGAACCCGAATCATTTGAACTGCCCGAGGAGCGGAAAACTATCAGATGAAAACCGTTGGGTTATTATGGCCAACTTAATTCCCTGGGAAAAATTTGAAGAAGAGTACGCAAAAAGCTTCTGCGAAAACAAGGGTGCGCCCGCCTTACCATTTAGGGTAGCATTGGCAGCATTAATTATTCAAGAAAGATTAGGAATAAGTGATAGAGAAACCGTCGAACAAATTAGGGAAAACCCTTACCTAAAATACTTTCTTGGGCTAACAAACTATCAAACCCCAAGCCCCATTTGATGCCTCAATGATGGTATATTTTCGGAAAATAATTAAGTTAAATCTCCTTAACAAAATTAACCAAGAAATGGTGAAAAAAGGCCGAGAAATTCTCGATGACAAAGAATCTGATGCCAGAACAGAAGAGCGAGGAGAAGAAAGTGAGCGGCCCAATGCAGGAAAATTAATATTAGATGCGACTTGTGCGCCCGCTGATATTAAGTAGGGTCTGCTGAAAAAGTAGGGGCGAAGCATTCGGGCAATAACCTATCGGTGAAACCGTAGATTTTCTATCCGAATGCTTCGCCCCTACAGGACGCGGGCCGATGAAGACGCAAGCTTTTGAAGCACGATTCCCTCGAAATCTTGCACCTGTTTCGCAAGAAAAGCCACAAAACCCTTACCATGCCTACATTTCACATTTATTCAGCCAGCCCTAAGTATCCCACAGATTTAGATCTATTAAATCAAGGGTTCTTCTCGACTTTGTGTGATAATTTTTGCTTATGGAACCCTGAAGTGCTTATTGGGCAAAACTTTTAGGACTATTTTGCGGATATTCTATCGGTATAGACCTCGTTTCCACACAGAAACCAGAAGAGCCAATCAAGCTCGTCAAGGAACGGAAAAAATCCTAGATTGTCTCTACCGGGAAGTCAAAGAAAAGTTAACTAAGAAACCAAGAACTTCCCGAAAAATAGCGAGAAAGAACTATTTAAAAGTCGCTAAAAAACGTCGTCCCTCTCAAAAAGAAAGACGGAAAGCCATTGGTCAACAACTGGGATATATTCAAAGAAACTTAGGTTATATAGACCAACTAATTGAATTAGGAGCCTCCTTAACTTGTTTAAGTAAAAGACAATATAAACTGCTATTAGTCATTGAAGAAGTCTCTCGTCAACAACGGGAGATGTGGTCAGAGAAAAAAACAAGGGTTGACCAGAGAATTGTCAGTTTAAGTCAACCTCATGTACGTCCTATTGTCAGAGGCAAAGCTGGAAAACCGATGGAATTTGGCGCAAAGCTCTCGGTGTCTTGTGTCGATAATTATGTATTTTTGGCTCTTCGTTACCCTTTATGCTAAATCAACATACAAGATGCCAAGATAACATACTTCTAACCCAAAAATTCCGAAAGTTTCTAAAGCCATAGCCTCTCCGTTTTATTAGTTTAAGTTTATTGTTGATTCCCTCGACCA